>NZ_JBEZDT010000030.1:9683-123021 GCF_040648455.1 Catellatospora sp. NPDC049133 | reverse complement strand
GGGGAGCCAGGGCCTCGCGGAGCAGGGCGGCGAGGCGTTCGCGGGCCGCTTCGCGGTTGGCGAGCTGGGCGCGGTGCTCGCTGGCGGCGATGGTGAGCACCCCGCCGGTCAGCCGGTGGCCCAGCCGTTCGAGGACGCGGTCGCGGAGCTCGTCGGGGATGGCGTGGGAGCGCTCCACGTCGTACGACAGCTCCACCCGGCTGTCGCTCGTGTTGACCCCCTGCCCACCGGGGCCGGAGCTTCGCGAGAAGCGTTCGCGCAGTTCGCTGTCGGGAATCACGACCCGATCGGTGATCTTCAAGTCCTCGGCCACGGTGCCGCGCACCCCCTTCCGGTGTCCTCACGCGCCCGCCGATCATGCCGTACGGAGAGCGCGTTCACCGCACGGTTTTCCTCTCCGATCAGTCTAGCCATCGATGTCAGTCAAGATTACTTAAGCGGTTTTCATGGTCCACGTCACAGGGTCGTCACGAGAACGACGTCCTATTGACACGTTGGGAGCGCGCCCATACCGTGTGTGCACTTATCCGGTTCAGTAGACGCTTCGCTATTCCTGGAAGCGCTCCAAGTTGTTTCGGAGGACGTACATGCGACTGCACAGGTCCGGCTGGGTGGTGGCCACCGCGCTCGTCGCGGTCGGCGCGCTCACGCTCGCCGGTTGCAAGGGCGGGGGCAGTGACGAGCCGGCGAAGCCCGGCGGCCCGGTCGAGCTGAAGATCGCCTTCTGGGGCGACTTCGGTCTCGACGAGCTCAAGGCCAAGTACGAGGCGGCCAACCCGAACGTCAAGATCGTCCTCAACTCGGGCGAGTACAACGCCCAGCACGAGGACCTGCAGAAGAAGCTGATCGCCGGCAACGGCGCCCCCGACATCGCGGCGATCGACGAGGGCTTCATCGTCAGCTTCCGCAGCCAGGCCGACAAGTTCGTGAACCTGCTCGACAAGGGCGCGAGCAAGTACCAGGACAAGTACCTGGGCTGGAAGTGGAAGCAGTCGCTGTCGGCCGACGGCAAGACGCAGATCGGCCTCGGCACCGACGTCGGCGGCCTGGCCATGTGCTACCGCACCGACCTGTTCAAGGCCGCGGGCCTGCCGACCGAGCGGGACAAGGTGTCGGCCCTGTGGCCGACCTGGGACGAGTTCATCAAGACCGGCCAGAACTACACCGCCAAGTCGAAGAAGAAGTTCGTCGACAACGCCACCAACCTGTTCAACCCGATCCTGGGCCAGCAGCCGGTGGGCTTCTATGACGAGTCCGAGACGCTGAAGATGGACGGCGGCCCGAAGGCGGCCTTCGACCTCACCCTCAAGGCCATCGACGCGGGCCTGTCGGCCAACCTGCCGGCCTGGTCGCCGGAGTGGAACGCGGCCTTCGTCAAGGGCGACTTCGCGGTGCTGGCCTGCCCGGCGTGGATGCAGGGCCACATCAAGAACACCGCGCCGGACACCGCCGGCAAGTGGGACGTGGCGGCCATCCCGGGTGGCGGCGGCAACTGGGGCGGCTCGTTCCTGACCGTGCCCAAGCAGGGCAAGAACGTCGACGAGGCGTACAAGCTGCTGGAGTGGCTGATCCAGCCCGAGCAGCAGATCGAGATCTTCAAGAAGGTCGGCAACCTGCCCTCGCAGCCGGCCCTCTACAAGGACCCGGCGATCGCCGACTTCAGGAACCCGTTCTTCAGCGACGCCCCGGTCGGTGCGATCTTCAGCAAGACCGCCGAGGGCCTGACCCCGCAGTACCTGGGCAAGAAGAACGGCCCGACCCGGGTCGCGGTCGAGAACGTCATCAACTCCGTCCAGGCCGGCACCACCAAGGCCGCCGACGCCTGGGCACAGGCGGTCAAGGAAGCCGAGAAGGCTTCGAAGGCCTGACCTGACTCCGCTGCAGTGGGGATCAGAAGGGGTGGGCGTCTCCCTACGGCGTCCACCCCTTCGCCCGCCGCGCCACGTTCCGCATCATATCGACCGTCCTCGGTAAACGGAGGTAATCGTGCGCGGGCTATCGCACCGGCTGCACCGATTCGACGTGAAGCAGATGCCTTACGTCCTGATCGCACCGTTCTTCATCCTCTTCGCGATCTTCGGGCTGTTCCCGCTGATCTTCAACGGCGTGGTGGCCCTGCGCACCTGGCGGCTGGACGACCCGGCCCAGGACGGCTGGGCGGGCCTGGCCAACTTCGAGAAGCTGCTGACCGACGAGGACTTCTGGAACGCGCTCTACAACACCTTCGGCATCTTCGTGCTGTCCACGGTGCCGCAGCTGTTCCTCGCCCTGTGCGTGGCGTTCCTGCTCAACCGCAGGCTGCGCGGGCAGACCTGGTTCCGGGTCAGCATGCTGCTGCCGTACATCACCCCGCTGACCGCCTCGACGCTGGTCTTCCTGGTGGTGTTCGGGCGCGACTACGGCGTGGCCAACTGGGTGCTGTCCGTCTTCGGCATGGACGACCCGATCGACTGGCGCGCGGGCAAGCTGCAGTCCTGGGTCGCCATCGCCACGATGGTCAACTGGAAGTGGATCGGCTACAACGCGCTGCTCTACCTGTCGGCGATGCAGACCATCCCGCGCGACATCTACGAGGCGTCCGCGCTGGACGGCGCGACCTCGTGGAAGCAGCTGTGGCGGATCACCGTGCCGATGATCCTGCCCGTGGTGATCTTCACGGTCGTCCTGTCCACCATCGGCGGCCTGCAGCTGTTCACCGAGCCGATGCTGCTCGACGCGAACCCGGCCTCGGCCAGCGGCGGCTCCAACGGCGAGTGGCAGACCATCGCCCAGCTCATCTACAAGGTCGGCTGGAAGAACCTCAACCTGGGCTACGCGGCGGCGATGTCCTGGGCCCTGTTCCTGGTCATCGTGCTCGTCGCGGTCGTCAACACCCTGGTCACCAACCGGCTCGGAGGAGGAAAGCGATGAGCACCACCACCGACACCCGCCCGGCGACCCCGGCCGAGACGCCCCCCGACCAGGCGCCGCGCCGCAGGATGAAGCCCGCGCTGCTGGGCCGCGCGCCCCAGGACACCCCGGCCGGCAAATGGACCTACCTGCTGCTCGGGCTGACGTTCCTGCTGTCCATCTACCCGATCTACTGGATGTTCGTCATCGCGACGAGCACCGACGCGGCGCTGGCCGAGATCCCGCCGAAGTTCCTGCCGGGCGGCGAGTTCATGAAGAACCTGACCGAGGTCTTCTCGCTGCAGGACGTGTACTTCGCCGAGTCGCTGGTCAACAGCGTCATCGTGTCGACCGTGGTCACCGTGTCGGTGCTGTTCTTCTGCTCGGTGGCCGGCTTCGCCTTCGCCAAGCTGCGCTTCCGGGGCAGCCGGATCCTGATGGTGATGGTCGTGCTCACCCTCACCGTGCCCAACCAGCTCGGCATCGTCGCGCTCTACATCCTGATGGGCTACCTGCCCGGCGAGGGCGGCTGGAACGGCAGCCTGCTCGCGGTCATCGTGCCCGGCCTGGTCAGCGCGTTCGGCGTGTTCTACATGCGGCAGTTCATCCTCGGCGCGGTGCCGGACGAGCTGATCGAGTCGGGCCGCGTCGACGGCGCGACCACCATGCGCATCTACTGGAGCATCGTGCTGCCCGCGATCCGGCCCGCGCTGGCCGTGCTGGGCCTGCTCACCTTCGTCGGCAGCTGGAACGACTTCCAGTGGCCGCTCATCACGCTGGGCGGCACGGACTACCCGACCTCGATGGTCGCGCTGTTCGACCTGGCCAGCGGTAATTATGTGCTGTACCGGCGAGTGCTCGCCGGTGCGTTCGTGGCCACCGTGCCACTGATCATTCTGTTGTTCGTCGGGGGCAGGCAGATCGTCCGCGGCATCATGGAGGGTGCGGTCAAATCGTGATGATGGCGTCTCGGTCCCGAAGCATGGTCCAGCTCCACCACGGCTGGTCGGTGTCGGCGCGCAACACGCCGGTGCCGGTCGACCGGGTGCCGGCGGCCGTGCCCGGGTGCGTGCACACCGACCTGCTGGCAGCCGGTCTCATTCCCGACCCCTATCTGGACTCCAATGAGAACGAGCTGAGCTGGATCGGGCGCACCCGCTGGACGTACGAGACCAGTTTCGGCTGGTCCGGCCCGGAGGACGACCGGATCGACCTGGTCTGCGCGGGGCTGGACACCGTCGCCGTCATCTCGCTCAACGGCACCGAGGTCGGGCGCACCGCGAACATGCACCGCGGCTACCGCTTCGACCTGCGCTCGGCGCTCACCCCCGGCCGCAACGACCTGCGGATCACCTTCGATTCCGCGTACGACTACACGGCGGCGATGGCGCGGCAGGTCGGCTCGCGGCCGGGGGCCTACGACGAGCCGTACAACCTGATCCGCAAGATGGCCTGCAACTTCGGCTGGGACTGGGGCCCGACCGTGGTCACCGCCGGCATCTGGCAGCCGATCGGCCTGCACAGCTGGTCGACGGCGCGGCTGGCGCAGGTGCGCCCGCAGGTCACCGTGGACGGCACGACCGGTGTGGTGGACGTGCACGTCGACGTGGAGCGGGCGTCGACGGAATCGCTGCACGTCACCGTCGAGGTCGGCGGCGTGGTCGGGGTCGCCTCGATCGGCCCCGGCAGCATCGGCACGACCCTGCGGCTGTCCGTGCCCGACGTGCGGCGCTGGTGGCCGCGCGGCTACGGGGAGCAGCCGCTCTACCCGCTGCGCGTGGTGCTGGCCACCGAGGGCGGGCGCGAGCTGGACCGGTGGGAGCGGCGGGTGGGCTTCCGCACGGTACGGGTCGACACGACGCCGGACGAGCACGGCACGCCGTACACGGTGGTGGTCAACGACGTGCCGGTGTTCGTGAAGGGGGTCAACTGGATCCCCGACGACGCTTTCGTCACCCGGATCACCCGGGAGCGGCTGGCCGAGCGCTTCCGCCAGGCGTGCGACGCGAACATCAACTACCTGCGGGTATGGGGCGGCGGCCGGTACGAGTCGGAGGACTTCTACGAGCTGGCCGACGAACTGGGGCTGATGGTCGGGCAGGACTTCCTGTTCGCGTGCGCGGCGTACCCGGAGGAGGAGCCGTTCGCGGCCGAGGTGGCCGCCGAGGCGCGTGAGCACGTGGTGCGGCTGGCCTCGCACCCCAGCCTGGTCACCTGGACGGGCAACAACGAGAACATCTGGGGCTTCGCCGACTGGGGCTGGCCGGAGAAGCTCGCCGGGCGCAGCTGGGGCGCGGGCTTCTACCACGAGCTGCTGCCCGCGATCGTGGCCGAACTGGACCCGACCCGCCCGTACTGGCCGGGCAGCCCCTGGTCGGGCACGCCGGACATCCACCCGAACGACCCGGCGCACGGCACCATGCACATCTGGGACGTGTGGAACCAGGTCGACTACACGCACTACCGCGACTACGTCCCCCGGTTCTGCGCCGAGTTCGGGTTCCAGGCCCCGCCGGCGTACGCGACGCTGCGCCGAGCGCTGCACGACGAGCCGTTGGCCAGCGACTCGCCCGGCATGCGCCACCACCAGAAGGCCGCCGACGGCGACCTGAAGCTGCGGCGCGGGCTGGACGCGCACCTGCCCGAACCGCAGGGTTTCGACGACTGGCACTACCTCACGCAGGTCAACCAGGCCCGCGCGATCCGGCTGGCCGTCGAGCACTTCCGGTCCCACCAGCCCGTGTGCATGGGGGCGATCGTCTGGCAGCTCAACGACTGCTGGCCGGTGACGTCCTGGGCGGCGATCGACGGCGACGGCCGGCGCAAGCCGCTGTGGTACGTGCTGCGCGATGCGTACGCCGACCGCCTGCTCACCATCCAGCCGCGTGACGGCGGCCTGGTGCTGGTCGCCTCCAACGACACCGACCGGCCGTGGCAGGCCTCGGCGGACGTGACCAGCCACGACCTGAGCGGCAAGGCGCTGGCCGCGACCGCGGTCGCGTTCGACGTCGCGCCGCGCTCGGTGACGGTGACGCCGATCCCGGACGGCGTCGCGCTACCCGAGGAACCCCGGTCCGAGCTGCTCCGTGCCGTCGTCGGCGAGCAGCAGGCCTGGTGGTTCCACGCCGAGGACCGCGAGATCGACTACCCGGCCGCGCGGTACGAGACGACCGTCGCACCGACCGCCGGCGGCTACGCCGTCACCGTCACCGCCGGAACCATCCTGCGCGACCTGTCCCTGTTCCCCGACCGCCTCGACCCGGCCGCCACCGTCGACCAGGCCCTGGTCACGCTGCTGCCCGGCGAGTCGGTCACGTTCACCGTGCACACCACCGCCCGCCTCGACGCCACCGCACTGGCCGCCCAGCCGGTGCTCCGCTGCGTCAACGACATCACCGCCTAGCACCACCAGCGGGACCTCGACGGTCCGACCACCCGAGCGAAAGGAAGGGCACCTTCACATCGCTATGCGATGTAGAAGGTGCCCTTCTTAACGGTCGATGGGGGCTGAGCAGGGCTGACGGTCAGGCTGCGGCCGGGAGGGCGATGGTGTGGCCGGTATGCGTCACCTTGGCGCGCAGGTAGCGGAGGTTGTCCGGCTTGGCGTGCACGGCGGTGGGGACCACGTGCGCCACCTCGACCCCGTGGTCGCGCAGCTGGCTGGGCTTGTCGGGGTTGTTGGTGAGCAGGTCGATAGCGGGCACGCCGAGGGCGGCCAGCATCTGCGCGGCGGCGGTGTAGTCCCGCTCGTCGTCGCCGAACCCGAGCGCCCGGTTCGCGGCGTACGTGTCCAGGCCCGCGTCCTGCAGGGCGTACGCGTCGAGCTTGGCGTACAGACCGATGCCCCGGCCCTCCTGGCGCAGGTACAGCAGGTAGCCGCCGCGCTCGGAGATGCGCTGAACGGCCTCGCGCAGCTGCGGGCCGCAGTCGCAGCGGGCGGAGCCGAACACGTCGCCGGTCATGCACTCCGAGTGGGCCCGCACCAGGGGCGTGCCCGCCTGCGCGAAGTCGCCGAGGCCGAGCGCGAGGTGCTCCAGGCCGTCCGACAGGCCGGTGAAGGTGAAGACCTCGGCGGTGGTGGCGTACCCGTCGGGGAAACGCAGCGGAACGGTCACCCTCGTGCGTACTGCCGGCTGCTCGGTCATGGCTCACCAGTCTCGTCGTCGGAACGTGCCCATCCAGGTAACGCGCCCGTTGCTACTTGATTGTTGAAGCATCAAGAACAGTGTGAAATTCCCTCACCTCCCTCTGTGCGCTACGCCACACGGCGCGTAGCATCCGCAGCCATGACCGTGTCGCCCCCCACATCGTCCGAGGTCACCGCCCCTGACCGGGACCAGCCGCTGACCGGCGGCGTACGCGCCGGATACGCGCTGGGCTCGCTGGCCACCGGCGCCTTCGGCACCGTGCCCGGCCTGCTCCTGCTGCCGTACCTCACCGACAACCTCGGCGTTGCCGCGGGCCTGGCCGGCCTGCTGGTGCTGGTGCCGAAGGCCTGGGACGTGCTGATCAACCCGGTCGCGGGCCGGATCTCCGACCGCACCGTCTCGCGCTGGGGCGCGCGCCGGCCGTACCTGCTGTTCGGCGGCCTCGCCGTGGCGGTGCTGTTCGCCGCGATGTTCGCCGGGCCGTTCGGGGCGGGTTCCGGGGCGGCGGTCTACGTCGCGGTCGCGTTCCTGGCCACCGCCACCGCGTACGCCTTCTTCCAGGTGCCCTACGTGGCGATGCCCGCCGAGATGACCGACGACTACAGCGAGCGCACCCGGCTGATGACCTGGCGGGTCGCCGTGCTCGCGGTGGCGATCCTGGTCTCCGGCGCGGTCGCCCCGATCGTGGTGCAGGCCGGGGGCGGGGGCGTGCCCGGACACCGCTGGATGGGTGTGTTCGTCGCCGCACTGATCGTGATCGGGGCGCTGGGCGCGTTCCTCGGCACCCGGCGCGCCCCGGTCGGCCGGGTCACCGAGAGCGAGCCGACGCTGCGCGCGCAACTCGCCGTGGTACGCCGGAACAGGCCGTTCACCGTGCTGCTGACCGTGTTCGTGGTGCAGTCGATCGGCGTCGCGACGATGCTGGCCGGGGTCAAGTACGTCGCCGACCACGTGCTCCAGCGCCCGGAGGACGGCCCGACGCTGCTGTTCGCCTGCTTCGTCGGCCCGGCGCTGCTGGTCATGCCCCTGTGGAGCCGGGTCGGCGCGCGGGTCGGCAAGACCAAGGCGCTGGTGCTGGCCTCGGTGCTGCTGTCGGGCGGCGCGCTCGCGCTCGTCGTCGCGGGCTCCGTGCCGCCGGTGGTCGCGTACGTGATCACCGGTCTGATCGGCGTCGGCTACGCGGGCCAGCAGGTCTTCGCGATGGCGATGCTGCCCGACTGCGTGGCGTACGACGCCGCCCGCACGGGCCGCCGCCAGGCGGGCGTGTTCACCGGCCTGTGGACGGCGGGCGAGACCTTCGGCCTGGCGCTCGGACCCGGCCTCTACGCGCTGGTCCTGCAGCTGTCCGGCTACGCCTCCTCGGCGAGCGGCGCGGCGGCCCAGTCCGACGGGGCCCGGCTCGGTGTGCTGCTCGGCTTCAGCGTGGTGCCCGCGCTGCTGGTCGGCCCGGTGACGCTGCTGCTGCGCCGCTACGACCTGACCCCGGAGCGGCTCGCATCGGTGCAGGTGGAGACGGGTACGGTGACCCGATGATCGACGCACTTCCGCCCCAGGGCGTGCCCGCTGACCAGGTGCTCGCCGAGCTGCGCGGGATGCGCGCCGCCGACCTGCCGACCCACGGCGGGCGGCTGTTCGCCTACGTGTACGACCCGGCCAAGGCGGGGCTCGACGAGCTGGCGATGTCCGCGTACGCCCTGTCCGCCCACGTCAACGGCCTGGACCCGACGGCGTTCCCGTCCCTGCTGGCCACCGAGAACGCGCTGGTCGCCGCCGCGGCCCGGGTGCTCGGAGCGGGCCCCGGCACGGACGCGCCGGACGTGGTCGGCTCGGTCACCAGCGGCGGCACCGAGTCGCTGATCCTGGCCGTGAAGACGGCCCGCGACGCGCACCCGGAGATCACCGCGCCGCGCCTGGTCGCCCCGTCGACCGCGCACGCGGCGTTCGCCAAGGCCGCGCACTACCTGGGCGTAGCGCTGGACCTGGTGCCGGTGGACCCGGAGACGTTCACGCCCGACCCGGCCGCGGTCGCCGCCGCGATCACCGCGGACACGGTGCTGGTGGCGTGCTCCGCGCCGTCGTACGCGCAGGGGGTCGTCGACCCGGTCGAGCAGATCGCCGCGATCGCCGCCGAGCAGGGTGTGCGCTGCCACGTCGACGCGTGCTTCGGCGGCTGGGCGCTGCCGTTCCTGCGCCGGGTCGGGGTCGCGGTGCCCGCGTTCGACTTCGGCGTGCCGGGGGTGACGAGCATGTCGGTGGACCTGCACAAGTACGCGTACACCCCCAAGGGGGTGTCGGTGCTGCTGCACCGGGACGCGGGCCTGCGCCGCCCGCAGTACTTCGCGTTCGCCGACTGGCCCGGGTACACCATGGTCAACCCGGTGATCTCGTCGACGCGGTCCGGCGGGCCGATCGCGGCGGCGTTCGCGACGCTGCGGCACGTCGGCGACGAGGGATACCTGGAACTGGCCCGGCAGACCCGCGACGCCGTCGCCGGGCTGGCCAAGGCCGTGTCCGAGGTGGACGGGCTGCGCCTGCTCGCCCCGGCCGACTTCACCGTCGTGTGCCTGACCTCGGACGATCCAGGGCTGGACCTGTTCGTGCTCGCCGACGAGCTGGCCGCGCGGGGCTGGCACACCCAGCCGCAGTTGCCGTACCAGGGCATCCCGGCCAGCATCCACCTCACCGTCACCGCGTCCGTGCTCCCGCAGGTGCCCCAGTTCGGCCCGGCCCTGGCCGAGTCGGCCGCCGCCGCCCGCGCCCACGGCCCCGTCGAGCTGCCCGCGGAACTGCTCGCGATGGCCGCCCACCTGCCGCCGGACCAGCTCACCGCCGACATGGTCGCCGGTCTGGCCGACACCTTCGGCCTCACCGGCGGCGAACCCGGCGCGGCCCCCCGCATGGCCGTCGTCAACGCCGTGCTCGCCGCCGCCCCACCCCGCCTGCGCGAACGCCTCCTCGTCGAGTTCGTCAGCCTCCTCCAACGCCCGTCCTGGTGAAAGGAAGGGCACCTTCTTATCGCTATGGGTAGCGGAAGGGCACCTTCCTAACCCTCTGTCCAGGTGGCCTGGGCAGACACGCCCGTCTGACGTGTGCGGGCTTGCCACGGCAGGTCAATCCGGGTGAGTGGTTAAGAAGGTGCCCTTCCTCTACGCACGTGGTTGGGAAGGTGCCCTTCCTTCGCGAGGGGTGGGTTACTTGCGGAGGAGGCAGGTGAGGCGGGCGGTGCAGATGCGCTGGTCGTCCTCGTCGGTGATGACGATTTCGTAGGTGACGATGCTGCCGCCGCGGTGCAGGGGAGTGGCGACGCCGGTGACCAGGCCGGAGCGGGCGGCCCGGTGGTGGGTGGCGCTGATGTCCACGCCCACCGCGTACGGGCGGCCGATGGTCGAGCCGTGCAGCGTGGCGCCGATCGAGCCGAGGGTCTCGGCCAGCACGCAGGAAGCGCCGCCGTGCAGCAGGCCGAAGGGCTGGGTGTTGCCGTCCACCGGCATCGTCGCGACGAGCCGCTCCGGGGTCGCTTCCAGCAGCTTGATGCCCATGCGCTCGGCCAGCGCGCCCTGCATGGTCGTGTCGTAAGTCATCTCCACCCGCCGCACGTTACCCGCCGGTCACCATGGCAGACAGGGCCTGAGCGCCTCCGGTACCCCGCATCGGCCGCAAGATCGCCCGACTTGCCGGGCATCCGTGCGTATCTTGAGCCCGCTTTCGCCCGCCTGCCTGGCAAGTCGGGCGATCTTTCCCCGGAGACGGTTCCGGGGAACCCGCGGCCTCCGGGGGAGCGGAGGGGGCGGATTCCCCAGAAACAACTGGGCCGCAGGGCTCAGGGGGTGGAGCCGCGGTAGTGGCCCAGCGTGGCGATGCCGACGATCCAGCCCACGAACAGGCCGTAGATGGCGCCGGAACCGGCCGCCTGGAAGGCCCCCAGCAGGGAGGCGTCCGAGCGGATGAAGGCGGTCAGCAGACCCGCCACCGCACCCGCGAAGATGTACCCGGACCAGCCGGCCATGAGCTGGCTGAACGTGCCGCGAGCACGTCCCAGCTGGGCGTTGGTCGACAGGGCCAGGAACACCGCAGTGAAGATGATGAGCAGGATCGCCTTGAGGTCGGCGGCGAGCACGTCCTGCACGGAGCTGTCCGCGTCGAAGCTCCAGGCAGGCCACGTCAGCAGCTTGAGGAACCAGCCACCGGCGGTGTTGGTGTCGGCGTTGTCGTTGGCCCAGTCGACGTAGACGGGGCTGCCGAACACCAGCACGAGAATGAGTGCGGCGATGACGCCCGCACCGGTCGCGGTGCGGTATCGCGATGCGGTCAGTACCATGGCGCTGCGATTGCCGCGCGCCACGGTCAGTAAACATCCATGTCCAGTGTGTACTGATTAATCCTGCGTACCCGGGCGCACAGCGGACGTGCGCCCGGCTCTTGAGGGATCAGCGGGTGCGCGGCTGCACCGCCTGCGTGTGGCGTTTGGCGGACATCCGCGCGGCCAGCCATACGAAGAACATGGCCAGCGCGAGCTGGATGATGTGCCTGATCCAGTCGATTCCCCGGGTCTCGCCGACGCCCAGCCAGGTGGCGATGATGCCGCCCAGCGTCGCGGCCAGGATGCCCGCGACGACCGTCATCAGCGCGGAGATGTTCTGGCGCCCGGGCAGCAGCAGCCGGCCCAGGTAGCCGACGATCGCGCCGCCGATGATGCCCCAGAGGATCGCCCCGATCATGTACGCCTCCCGTGATCATGACTGCTACGTGGCCAGTATCAGCCGGTCCCGGGAGGGTATGGAGTTCTTTGGGGATATTCGTCGGCGTTCCGCGCCCTCCGGGGATCCTGCCTCCACCGGTCGGCCCGGCGCGGAGCCCTCGTCCCGCCAGTCACCGATGGTCGCCTGCCTCATCGAATCCGGGTGCCCGGATTTCGATGAGATCAGGCCAACATCGATAGCAAAACGGAGCCGGGACGGCCCGCTGATCAGGCGCGGCGCGGGGCGGGCACGACGCAGGAAGGGTTCGGCACGGCAACGGTGTCGCCGGTCGGCGAGGGCAGGCCGGTGGCCGGGTCGCGGCGGTACACGCTCACCGTGTCGCCGTCCTGGTCGGCGACGTACACGAAGTCCCCGAGCAGCGCGAAGTGCCGCGGCCAGCGCCCGGTCGGCACATCCGCGACCGGGCGCAGCGCGGTTCCCTCCACCGCGAACACGGTGAGGCAGTCCGCGCCCCGGTTCGCGACGTAGAGGAAGCGCCCGTCGGGCGAGCACTCCAGGTGGCTCGGGTAGTTGCGCTCACCCGGCTCGCCGGCCGTCGCCGCGACACTCGACACCGGCCGCAGCAGCCCGTCGGCGACCTCGCAGGTCACGACCGTGGAGTCCAGCTCGCCTGCGACGAACACCACCCCGGACGGGTGCACGGCCAGGTGGCGCGGCCCCATCCCGGCGACCAGCGGCGAGGTCGCCACGGGCCGCAGACCGGCGGGCTCGACGGCGTAGCTGCGAACCTCGTCGGTGCCCAGGTCGGTGACGTGCAGCAGCCCGTCGGGAGCGAGCAGCGCCATGTGCGCGTGCGGTCCCTCCTGGCGCTCCGCGTCCGGGCCGCTGCCCTCGTGCGCGATCAGCTGGTGGTACGGCAGCAGCGCGCCGTCGGCGCCGATCGCGAACACGGCCACGGACCCGCCGCTGTAGTTGGCGGCCACCACGAATCGGCCCTGCGGGTCGACCGCCAGGTGACAGGGGTCCGCACCGCCGCTGGGCTGAGCGCCGAGCAGTTCGAGCCCGTCGGCGGTCACGGCGTACGACAGCACCCGCGCGGCGGATTCGCTGGCCGCGTACAGGTGGGTGCCGTCGGGGTGCCAGGCGAGCCACGACGGGTCGACCGCCTCGACGGGCGAACCCGCCGGTTCCAGCCGCCCGGTGTCCGGGTCCTGCCGCCAGGCGGTGATCGCCTGCGCGGTGCCGGCCTTCGCCGTGTAGGAGCCGATGTGAACCAAGGAAACCGAAGGCATGCCCGGCAGCCTAGTGCGCGAGCCGTGACGGCCTCCGGGCCCGTCCCGCAGGCCGGACACCGGAACCGGCGGGAACCGTCAGGCGGGCGCGGCCGGCAGGTGGACCTCGAACCGGCAGCCGGCGGCGGTGTTCGCCACGTCGACCCGGCCGCCGTGCGCGTCGACGAGCCCCGCGACGATGGCCAGGCCGAGCCCGCCCCCGCCGCCGTCGGCGTCCGGGGTGCGTGCCTTCGCGCCGCGGAACGCCACGTCGAACACGCGGGGCAGGTCGGGTTCGGCGATGCCGCCGCACGTGTCGTCGACGGCCAGCCAGCCGCCCTCGGCGTCGCGGCCGCCGGTGACCGTCACGGTTCCGGCGGGGGGTGTGTAGCGCACCGCGTTGAGCACCAGGTTCGCCACGATCCGGGACAGCTCGCGCTCGCCCGCCCGCACCACGGGCCACTCGCCCTCGGCGAGCAGGCGTACGCCCCGCGCGGCGGCGACCGGCGCGGCCGCGGCGACCGCGTCGGAGACCACCTCGCCCAGCGGCACGTCCACGGGGGCCAACTGCAGCGCCCCGGCGTTGATCCGCGACAGCTCGAACAGATCGTCGACCAGCGCCGCCATCCGGTCGGTGCCGGTACGGATCCGGCGGTGGTATTCGGCGACCGTGGCCGGGTCGCTGACCACCCCGTCCTCCAGGGCCTCGGCCATGGCCCGCATACCCGCCAGCGGGGTGCGCAGGTCGTGCGACACCCAGGCGACCAGGTCGCGGCGGCTCGCCTCGACCTGGCGCTCGCGCTCGCGGGCGTCGGCCGCCCACATCGCCGAGCGGGCCAGCCGCCACGCCACCCAGCCGCCGATCCCTAGGCTGACCAGCCCCGACAGCGGCACCACGACGAGCAGCACCTGCAGGTCGTGCGGGGAGATGAACATGCCCTCGGCGACCGCCAGCACCCCGGCCAGCATCGCCAGCACCGTGGCCACCAGCAGCACGCACACGTTCAGCGTGATCGAGCGGCGGTGCAGCAGGCGCAGCAGCAGCGCCGCGGGCAGCCAGACGATCGCCGCCCCGGCCAGCGCGGCGAGCAGGATCAGCAGCAGGTCACGCACCGGCGCCCGCCGGCACCGGCTCGTACCGGTAGCCCACGCCCCAGACGGTGTGGATGCGCCGCGGCGCGGCCGGGTCGGGTTCTATCTTCTCGCGCAGCCGCCGCACGTGGACGGTGACCGTGGACTGGTCGCCGAAGGTCCAGCCCCACACCGACTCCAGCAGCTGCGCCCGGCGCAGCGCCTCGTTCGGGTGCGCCATCAGGAACGCCAGCAGGTCGAATTCGCGTACGGTCAGCGCCAGCTCGCGGCCGGCGAGGTGCGCGGTGCGGCGTACGGGGTCGACGACGAGGTCCCCGTCGGTCAGCACCGCCACCGGGGCGGCCTGCGGGCCGGTGCGGCGCAGCACGGACTGGGCGCGCAGCACCAGCTCCCGCGGGGAGAACGGCTTGGTCACGTAGTCGTCCGCGCCGACCTGCAAGCCGGCGATGCGGTCTACCTCCTCGCCGAGCGCGGTCAGCATGATGATCGGCACGCCGGGGCCGGGTGCGGCGCGCAGCCGCCGGGCCACCTCCAGCCCGTCGAGCACGGGCAGCATCAGGTCCAGGATGATCAGGTCGGGCCGCTCCCGGGCGTACGCGTCGAGCGCGGCCTGTCCGTCGGCGGCCAGCACCACCCGGTGCCCGGCGTGCTCCAGGTAGCGCCGGACCACGTCGCTGACGGTCGGGTCGTCGTCGACGACGAGCACACTGGTGGCCATGCCGCGAGCGTACGTCGAGATCATCGGCGGTGCCCGGATGCCGCCGCCGCCGGAACCTTACGATCCGCGAACGTGGGGTCCCGCCGGGGCCGTGCGGGCCTTAGCGTCAGGGCATGACGAGGTTGTTCCGCAAGCCCGCCTCCTGGGCGGTGGCCGCGGTGCTGGCCGTGGGCCTGGCGTTCGGTCTGTACTGGTTCCAGCCCTGGAAACTGCTCACCTCGAAGACCGTCAACGACGCCGCCCCGGCGGTGGTGTCCACGAGCGCGACGCCCGCACCGGCCTCCTCCCCGGTCGCGGGCGCGCCCTCGCCGTCGGCCGTCGCGGTGCTGCTGGCGGAGGGCAAGCTGGTCACGCACGAGCACGACAGCTCGGGGACCGCGCAGCTGGTGCGGCTGCCCGACGGCCGCCACCAGGTGATCCTGCGCGATCTGGCCACATCGGACGGCCCCGACCTGCGGGTGTGGCTGACCGATCAGCCCGTGCTGCCCGGCCGTGCCGGCTGGCACGTCTTCGACGACGGCAAGCACGTCGAGCTGGGCCGCCTCAAGGGCACCCACGGCACCCAGGTCTACGCCGTGCCCGCCAACGTCGACCCGACCGAGCTGCGCAGTGTCACCATCTGGTGCGCCCGCTTCAAGGTGTCCTTCGCCGCCGCCCCGCTGGAGGCGTGAACCTGTCAGGCCTCAGGCCGGGACGGGCCGGGCCGCGTCGGGGTCCCACCGCCAGCCGGGCAGCAGCACCCCGCCGACCCAGCGGGGAAAGGTCTGCCAGCTCGCGTCACCGTGCAGGATCCGCTGGCCGTACGCGGTGAGCTGGTACTCGCCGCCGCGCAGCGCCAGCGCCGGGCGCTCGGCGTCGTGCAGCCGCCGCAGCACCGGCGCCAGCATCACGTCACCGAGGTACGGCAGCGGGTCGGCGTCCTGGTGCGCCTGGTAGACGGCGGCGAACGGCAGCGGCCCGGGGCTGACCGCGCGCAGGCACAGCCGCTCGGACAGGGACAGCCCGTCCGTGGTCCACGGCAGCTCGGCGAGGTGCCGCCCGACCGCCCTGGGCAGGTACGGCAGCGCCTCGTCCTTGATCTCGGCCAGAGCGACGGGGTCCGGCGCGGCGAGCGCGGCCCATGCCCGCTCCGCCGCCGCGAACTGGTCGGCGGTGACCGGGCGTTCCCGACCGGTGAGTGTCGCCAGCTGCGGCGCGGACAGTTGCCCGAACCCGATGAACGGGTCCTCGCCGGGGAACGCGTCGATCGACATCAGGCGGAGCCGCCCGTGCAGCGCGGGCCGGTGGGCCAGCAGCGCGAGCAGCCGGATCAGGATCGCCTGGTCGAACCAGTCGTGCTCGAACCACAGCAGCACCCGGTCGTACGCGTCCAGGCCGTCCAGGCCGGCCCGCTCCTGCGCCAGGCGCTCTCGCACGGGTGCGGCGTCGAGGTCGTACGCTCCGGCGAGCCAGCCGGCGCGGATCGCGTCGAACTCGGCCGGGTCAGCCGTGCGGGGGACGGGACCCTGGCACACCGGGTCCGTGAACGGCACGAAGTCACCGGGGAAGCCGGCCGGTCCGAGGGTCTCCCGGAGGTCGTCGCCGCAGCGTACGTGGACGGTGCGCATGGCCGTCAGTCTAGGTGCGACAGCCGCCGGTGACCGGTCGACGGGCGGGAAAGGCAGGTGTTACCAGCGGTATGACCCATCGACATATGCGCGCTTGGGAAACTATCATTAGTCATGGCGCGAACTCGTACGGTGACAGGTGCCGGGATCATCGCAACCGTGGCGCTCGTCCTGCTGTTCGGTAATCAGCCCTTTGTGGAGTGGGTGTCGAGGCACACCAGCTCCGACAGTGCCTGGGGCTGGTTCCTGCGTGTGCTGACCTGGCCCCGGTGGGCCTTCGGTCCCGTCGACGGATCCAGCGGCGCGATGCGCCGGCTGCTCGCCGACGACCTGCGCGCGCTGTTGCTGATCCTCTTCGTGGCCCTCATCCTCGGGGTGGTCAGCAAGGCGGTCACCGGTGGTGCCGGCGGCTTCCTGCTCGGCTGGTCGGCACTGATCTTCGGATCGGCGCTGGCGGCCTTCATCACCGCGTTCATCATCAGCGATCCCACCTTCGTGGGCGCGCTCCAGGCCGCCGCAGCGGGCTCGGCCTACGGGCTGTTCGTCGGCTGGGTGGTCGGTGCGCTGACCGGCACGGCCAAGGGCGCGGGCTCCTAGCACCCTGCTCACCGTGCGGTGCCCGCGGCCGAGGCGGGCACCGCACGGGGTGGCCGGAGAACGTACACGTTGTTCATAAAATTGTGAATACTCCTAAGCTTGTTATGATCGTCCTTGATGAGCGACAAGGTTGACGCGGTCGCGCCGCGTGATGAGGACGGTGTGCGCCGGTCGGTGGAGCACATGGCGATGATGCTGGCCGACATGGGCTTCCCCCGGATGCCGTCCCGGGTGCTGATGACCATGATGAGTGCCGAGGAGACCTCGCTGACCGCCGGTGACCTGGCTGAGCGGCTGGGCGTCAGCGCCGCCGCCATCTCCGGCGCCGTCCGCTACCTGATGCAGATGGGCTTCGTCGTGCGCGAGCCCGCGCCCGGTTCCCGCCGCGACCGCTACCGCCTGCCCGACCAGCCCTGGTACGGCGTGACCACCGCCAAGCGCGGCTTCTACGGCCAGTTCTCCGACGAGGCCGACGTCGTCATCGAAGCAGCCGGCGGCGCGCGGACACTGGCCGGCGAGCGCATGGCCGACCTGCGCGACTTCTTCCGCTTCGTGGAGGAGCAGGTAGGCGGCGCGATGCAGCGCTGGCAGGAGCAGCGCCTCCCGCGAGCCTGACCGGCATTCCCGCTCGCCCGATCCGCGCCGCGCCCGCGTACTCGCGCCGCCGGCACATCTCTCCATGATCGCCCGACTTGCCAGGCAGGTGGGCGAAAGGGTGCTCAAGATACGCACAGGTGCCTGGCAAGTCGAACGATCATGGTGGGAGGCGCGCCCCCCATAAAAGGTTCGCGCCGCGGGAGCGGGCGACTTTTCTCAGTGACGGGCGTGAATCGGGCGCGTTCACCCGCGCGGTCGGCCCGCCCGGCGGGGCTGGACGGGCGCCCGTGGAGCAAGCGCTCCGACTGTCCCGGCTGGGCGCGAACGCTCCCGCAACGCCACTTCCCGCCGGCCGGGCCCGGACCGGGGGCGCAAGTCCGACGGACTCGCGGTCTGGAGACCGTTATGAGACCGCGACTTTTTAAGACTTGCGCAGTAGGGGAGGGGGTGTTCTGGATGGTCATGGCTAACTTCTGCTAGATCAAACAAAAGTTTAGCGGATTCGGCGAGAAGCTATGGACACGATTGTCGAAAGCTCGTAACCTGTGCGACACACCACATCGGTGGAGTCCTATCAGGTCGGAGGAACGAGCGGATGAGCCTCGCGCGGACGCTCTGGGATCCGCTGCACGTCAGAGTGCTGCGGCTGCTGCGAGACGAGGGTGCGCTGTCGCGTGCCGAACTCGCCGACCGGCTGGACATCCCGCGTCCGCGACTGCTCGGCGAGCTCGACCGGCTCGTCGCCGGCGGCCACGTCGCCGAGGCGGGCCCGGCCGAGTCGCGCGGCGGCCGCCGGTCCACGCTGGTGGAGCTGAACCCGGGCATGCGCTTCGCGGGCGTCGACCTCGGCGCGACGTCGATCGACGTCGAGGTGACCAACGGCCGGCTGGAGCCGGTCGCGCACTACAGCGAGCCCGCCGACATCCGCAGCGGCCCCAAGGTCACCCTGCAGCGCGTCAACGAGCTGCTCGCCAAGGCCAAGGTGGAGGGCGCGTTCACGCACCTCGACGGCATCGGCATCGGCGTGCCCGGCCCGGTCAGCTTCCGTGACGGGGTGCCCGTCTCGCCGCCGATAATGCCCGGCTGGGACCGCTTCCCCGTGCGCGAGCTGCTCACGCGGGAACACGGGTGCCCGGCCGTGGTCGACAACGACGTGAACATCATGGCCGTGGGCGAGCGCAACGCGGGCGTGGCGCACTCCGTCGACAACTTCCTCTTCGTGAAGATCGGCACCGGCATCGGCTGCGGCGTCTTCCTCGGCGGCGAGGTCTACCGGGGCACCGACGGCTGCGCCGGCGACATCGGCCACATCCAGGTCGACAGCCACGGCCCGGTCTGCACCTGCGGCAACGTCGGCTGTCTGGAGGCCGTGTTCAGCGGGGCCGCGCTGGCCCGCGAGGCCACGGCCGCCGCGCGCTCGGGCACCTCGCCCGCGCTGGCCGAGCGGCTGGCGACCAACGGCGCGGTGACCGCGATGGACGTGGCGATCGCCGCGGTCGAGGGCGACGTGGTCTGCGTGCAGCTGATCCGCGACGGCGGCCGCCGCATCGGCACCGTGCTGGCCGGGCTGGTCAGCTTCGTGAACCCTTCGATGATCGTCATCGGTGGCGGGCTGGCCCAGCTGGGCCACATCATGCTCGCCGAGATCCGCAGCGTGGTGTACCGGCGGTCGCTGCCGCTGGCCACCGGCAACCTGCCCCTGGTGCTGTCCGAGCTGGGCCCCCGCGCCGGTGTCGCCGGCGCCGCGGTGCTTGCCAGCGAGATCGCCTTCGAGCAGGCCTGAGCCTGAGATGAGCGAGGAGTCGAGCATGAGCGAGCAGGCGGCGACCACTGCGGAGGCCGCGGGCGAGGTGGTTCTGCGGCTGTCCGGTGTGGTCAAGACCTTCCCCGGCGTACGCGCCCTCGACGGCGTCGAGCTGGAGGTGCGCGCGGGCGAGGTGCACTGCCTGCTGGGGCAGAACGGCGCGGGCAAGTCCACCCTGATCAAGGTGCTGGCCGGCGTGCACCGCCCCGACGCGGGCGACGTGCAGTGGCTGGGCGAGCAGGTCTCGTTCAGCGGGCCGCAGGCCGCGATGAAGGCCGGCATCGCCACCATCTACCAGGAGCTCGACCTCGTCGACTACCTGTCGGTGGCCGAGAACATCTACCTCGGCCACGAGCCGCGCAGCCTCGGCTTCGTGCACAAGGGCCAGGCCGCGCGCCAGGCCCGGGAGCTGCTGGGCCGGCTGGGCCACGGCGAGATTCCGGCGCAGCGGCTGGTCAAGTCACTGCCCGCCGCGGGCAAGCAGATCGTCAGCATGGCCCGCGCGCTGTCGCACTCGGCCAAGCTGATCATCATGGACGAGCCCAGCGCGGTGCTGGCGCACGACGAGGTCGGCAACCTGTTCCGGATCATCCGGGAGCTGACCGCGCAGGGCATCGCGGTGGTCTACATCTCGCACCGGCTGGAGGAGATCCGCGAGATCGGTGACCGGGTCACCGTGCTCAAGGACGGGCGCACCTCGGCGGTCAACCTGCCGGCCCGCACCACGCCGACCCGTGACCTGGTGAGCCGGATGACCGGCCGCTCCATCGAGTACGTCTTCCCGCCCCGGCCGGACACCGCGCCCGGCGAGAAGCTGCTGGAGGTGCGCGGGCTGGGCCGCTCCGGTGAGTTCACCGGCGTCGACCTCGACGTGCACGCGGGCGAGATCGTCGGCATCGCGGGCCTGGTCGGCTCGGGCCGTTCCGAGCTGCTGGAGACGGTGTTCGGGGCGCGCCAGGCCGAGGCGGGCACGGTGGTGATGGACGGGCGGGCGCTGCCGCCGGGCAACGTCGCCGCGGCGGTGCGGGCCGGGCTGGGCATGGCCCCCGAGGAGCGCAAGAGCCAGGCGCTGCTGCTCGGCCAGCCGATCTACCGCAACATGACGCTGACCAACTTCAGCTCGTACGCCACCGCCGGGTTCACCGACACCGGCAAGGAGCAGGACGAGGCCATGCGGGTGGCGAACCAGCTGGAACTGCGCCCGCGTGACGTGCGCCGGGCCGTGCGCACGCTCTCGGGCGGCAACCAGCAGAAGGTGGTCGTCGGCCGATGGCTGCTCGGCGGCACCCGGCTGCTGCTGCTCGACGAGCCCACCCGCGGCGTCGACGTCGGCGCGCGGGCCGAGCTCTACCAGGTGATCCGCGACCTCGCCGCGAACGGCGTCGGGGTGCTGCTGGTCTCCAGCGAGGTGCCCGAGGTGCTCGGCCTGGCCGACCGGGTCCTCGT
This sequence comes from Catellatospora sp. NPDC049133, assembly GCF_040648455.1. Taxonomy (NCBI): domain Bacteria; kingdom Bacillati; phylum Actinomycetota; class Actinomycetes; order Micromonosporales; family Micromonosporaceae; genus Catellatospora; species Catellatospora sp. NPDC049133. Next base: position 102,152 of record NZ_JBEZDT010000030.1, on the reverse strand, counting down.
CATGCGCGAGGGCCGGGTGGTGCGCGAAGCGCCCGCGGCCGACATCAACGAGGAAGACGTACTCGATCTGGTTATGGCGGGATCGCTGACCGCCGCGACGACTGAAGAGGTGGCCGCATGAGCGTGTCCAGCGAACATAAAGTAGAGGAACAGGTGGGGAGTCCCGCGCCCCATGCCGCCCCGGCCGTCGCCAAGACGAGCTGGTGGAAGGACGAGGCGCAGGAGCCGATGCGGCGCAACCTGGGCCTGGTCGGGGTGCTGCTGGCGCTGTTCGCGATCGGCGCGTACATCCGGCCCGACCTCTACAGCGACGTCGACTGGGTCGTCAACAACATCATGGTCATCCTGACCCAGGCGGCCGCGATCGGCGTGGTCACCGTCGGCATGACCTTCGTGATCATCGGCGGCGGCATCGACCTGTCCGTCGGCGCGCTGATCGCGCTGTCGGGCGTGTGGGCCACGACGCTGGCCACGCAGAGTTTCGGCCCGGTCGGCATGATCTTCACGGCGGTCGCCGTCGGCATCGGCGCGGGCCTGGTCAACGGCGTGCTCATCGCGTACGGCAAGCTGGTGCCCTTCATCGCCACGCTGGCGATGCTGGTCGCGGCACGCGGTCTGGCCGCGCAGATCTCCGGCAAGCAGACCCAGATCTCCGGCGACCAGTTCATCAACAGCATCGCCACCACGCGGATCGTCGGCATCCCGCTGCTGGTCATCATTCTGCTGGCGGTAGCCGGGCTCGGCTGGGTGCTGCTCAACCGCACCACCTTCGGCCGGCGCACCGTCGCCATCGGCGGCAACGCCGAGGCGGCCCGCCTGGCCGGCATCAACGTCCGCGGCCACACCATGCTGCTGTACGCGCTCTCGGGCCTGTGCTGCGGCATTGCCGCGATCATGCTCACCTCGCTCGCCACCTCGTCCCAGGCGGCCGCGGCCGAACTCTACGAACTCGATGCGATCGCCGCGGCGATCATCGGCGGCACGCTGCTGTCCGGCGGCCGCGGCACCATCATCGGCTCGCTGTTCGGCGTGATCGTGTTCTCCGCGATCACCAACCTGTTCGCCATCGCCAACCTGCCCACCGAGGTCCAGAACATGGTCAAGGGCGCGATCATCGTGGTCGCGGTCCTTCTCCAGCAGGTGCGGTTCTCGTCCGTCACGCAGTTCGCCCGGAGGCACGGTCTCACCCGGGCGAAACCGCAGACCTGACCGCCGCGGGGCGGGCGCCCGATCGGCCCGCCCCGGCTTGGGTTCCATCACCGCACAGCCCGCTCCACCTGGGGTGACCGTCGAACGCGACGGTCGCCAGACCGAACACACCCTCGCGACGACCAGGAGGTCGTGATGACCAACTCGATTCCGGACACGTCCCGCCGCCGGCTCCTCTTCGGTGGCACGGCGATCGCCGCCGGCGCTCTGCTCACCGCCTGCACCAGCAACGAGCAGACGCCGACCCCGGCGCAGACCAAGGGCGCCGACACCGAAAACCCGAACGCCGCCGCCGGCAAGGCGGTCACGATCGGCTTCTCCGCCCCGGCCGCCGACCACGGCTGGATCGCGGCGATCACCAACAACGCCAAGGCGCAGGCCGGGGCGTACAAGGACGTCACGTTCAAGCAGGTCGAGGCGGGCAAGGACGCCGCGGCGCAGCGTGCCGCGCTGGACACCCTGATCGCCGAGAAGCCCGACGTGATCGTGCTGCTGCCGCACGACGGCAAGGAGCTCAACGCGTTCGGCCTCAAGGCGATGGAGGCGGGCATCCCGGTCGTGAACCTGGACCGCGCCTTCCCCGACGCGCTGGCGTACCGCCTGCAGATCAAGGGCGACAACTACGGCATGGGCGTGGCCGCCGGTCACTACATCGGCAAGGCGCTCAAGGCGAAGAACGTCGCCAGCCCGATCATCGGCGAGATCGCCGGCATGGACGAGCTGGAGCTGACCCAGGAGCGCAGCGCGGGCTTCAAGGCCGCGCTGGCCACCTACGGCTTCACCGTGGCCAACCGCCGCGCGGCGCGCTTCACCGCCGACTCGGGCCAGAAGGAGGCGCAGAACCTCCTGCAGGCGCTGCCGAAGATCGACGCCATCTGGAACCACGACGACGACCAGGGCATCGGCGTGCTGGCCGCGATCACGGCCGCGAACCGCAGCGAGTTCTTCATGGTCGGCGGCGCCGGCTCGAAGAAGGCGATCGAGGACATCGCCGCCGACAAGACCGTACTCAAGGCCACGGTCACCTACAGCCCGTCCATGGCGTCGTCGGCGATCTCGCTGGCCCGCCTGATCGCCCAGGGCCGGGGCATGTCCGACCTGGTCGAGCTGCAGGTGCCCAAGGAGGTCATCCTGGCTTCCGAGACGATCACGAAAGAGAACGCGAGCACGTACCTGAAGCTCGGTTTCTAAGCCCGACATGGTTCGCCCGCACCAGCGGGCTCGGTAACGGAGGAGCCCACCCCGTGTCCACAAACGACAACAAGGAACTGCGGGTCGGCATGGTCGGCTACGCGTTCATGGGCGCCGCGCACTCACAGGCGTGGCGCACCGTGAACCGCGCATTCGACCTGCCCCTGCGGGTCCGGATGGCGGCGGTCTGCGGCCGTGACGAGGCCAAGGTGTCCGAGGCGGCTGAAAAGCTCGGCTGGGACGGCTACGTCACGGACTGGCGGGAGCTGATCGCCCGGGACGACATCGACGTGATCGACGTCTGCACGCCCGGCGACAGCCACGCGGAGATCACCATCGCCGCGCTCGCCGCGGGCAAGCACGTCATGTGCGAGAAACCGCTGGCGAACTCCGTGGCGGAAGCCCGGGCGATGGTCGATGCCGCAGCCGCGGCGCGGGAGTCGGGTATTCGTACGCTGTGCGGGTTCAACTACCGGCGCGTGCCGGCGGCGGCGCTGATGCGTCAGATGATCGCCGCCGGCAGGCTCGGGGTGATCCGCCACGTGCGTGCCGTGTACCTGCAGGACTGGATCACCGATCCGCAGTTCCCGCTGGTCTGGCGGCTCCAGCAGGAGCGGGCCGGGTCGGGCGCGCTCGGCGACATCGGCGCGCACATCATCGACCTGACCCAGTACGTCACGGGCCAGCGCATCACCGGGGTGAGCGCGCTGACCGAGACGTTCATCAAGGAGCGGCCGATCCCGAGCGAGACCAGCGGCCTGTCCGCCACGGGCAACGGCCAGGCCGTCGGGCAGGTGACCGTCGACGACGCCGCGCTGTTCACGGCGCGGCTGTCCGGCGGGGCCATCGCCACGTACGAGGCCAGCCGCTTCGCGATGGGGCGCAAGAACGGCCTCCGCGTGGAGATCAACGGTTCGCTCGGCTCGCTCGTGTTCGACCTGGAGCGCCTCAACGAGCTGGAGTTCTACGACGCGACCAGGCCGACCGCCGAGCAGGGCTTCAACCGGATCCTGGTCACCGAGCCGGAGCACCCGTACCTGTCCGCGTGGTGGCCGCCCGGCCACATCATCGGGTACGAGCACTCCTTCACCCACCAGATGCGCGACTTCGTGCAGGCCGTGGCGGAGGGCACCGACCCTCACCCCTCCTTCGAGGAGGCGCTCGGCGTGCAGCTCGTGCTCGACGCGGTGCAGCACTCCGCCGAGTCCGGGTCCGCCTGGACCGAGGTGGCGCAGCCCGCCTTCCCGGTCGCGGCCTGACCGCACCGGCACTGAACGTGGGAGGGCCGGTCGGACGCCGACCGACCGGCCCTCTCACCCATCCGACTTCCGCTCGACGCACCAGGCACTCCCGCACACGATCGGAGAGCGAACACATGCCTCGACCCATCACCCTGTTCACCGGCCAATGGGCAGACCTCCCGTTCGAGGAGGTCTGCCGACTGGCGTCCGAGTGGGGCTACGACGGCCTCGAGATCGCCTGCTGGGGCGACCACTTCGAGGTCGACAAGGCGCTGTCGGACGAGACCTACATCCCGCGCAAGCGCGCCCAGCTCGACAAGTACGGGCTGAGCGTCTACGCGATCTCCAACCACCTGGTCGGCCAGGCGGTCTGCGACAACCCGATCGACGAGCGGCACAAGGGGATCCTGCCCGCCCGCATCTGGGGCGACGGCGAGCCCGAGGGCGTACGCCAGCGTGCCGCCGCCGAGATGGCCGACACCGCCCGCGCCGCCGCCAAGCTCGGCGTGGACGTCGTCGTCGGCTTCACCGGCTCGCCGATCTGGCACTTCGTGGCCATGTTCCCGCCGGTGCCGCAGTCGATGATCGACGCCGGGTACGAGGAGTTCGCCCGCCGCTGGCACCCGATCCTCGACGTGTACGACGAGGTCGGCGTGCGCTTCGCGCACGAGGTGCACCCCAGCGAGATCGCGTACGACTACCACACCACCCGCCGCACCCTGGACGCGCTGGGCAACCGGCCCGCGTTCGGCCTGAACTGGGACCCGTCCCACATGGTCTGGCAGGGCTGCGACCCGGTCGGCTTCATCCTCGACTTCGCCGAGCGCATCTACCACGTGGACTGCAAGGACACCAAGGTGCGCATGGGCGACGGCCGCCGCGGCATCCTGTCGTCCCACCTGCCCTGGGCGGACCTGCGCCGGGGCTGGGACTTCGTGTCCACCGGCCACGGCGACGTGCCATGGGAGGACTGCTTCCGCGCCCTGAACTCGATCGGCTACACCGGCCCGATCTCGATCGAGTGGGAGGACGCGGGCATGGACCGCCTCATCGGTGCCCCCCAGGCCCTGGAGTTCGTGCGCGGTCTGCTCTTCGACCCGCCCACCGCCTCGTTCGACGCGGCTTTCAGCTCGGACTGAGCCCCGCCCCTCGCCGGCCGCTGCTCCCTCGGGGCGCTGGTGAGGCAAAGGAAGGGCACCTTCTTAACGCTATGCGTTGAAGAAGGTGCCCTTCTTAACGCGGTAGAGCCGCTGCCTGCGGTGATCCGGCAGTGGGTCTGTGGCGGTCCGAGGGCGGGCCGGGGCCGGTCCGGCAGGGCGTGTGCGGAAGCCGGGTCTGCCAGGGTGGCGTCGCGGCAAGATCGCTGTTTCCGGTCAAGATCTGCGGTCCGACCTCACCCTTTGACCCGAGACAGCGATCTTCTACGGCCGCCCGGTGGCGGGCCGGCGGCGTCTCGTGCCTAGGATGGCCGTGGCCTGTGCGAATGCGCGGGCGGCAGGGTGTGGGGAGCAGCGGCGGTGCGGCAGGTGGGTATGGCGGCCGACCGCACCCCGGCCGACGCCGACCCGCGACGCGTCCCGGCGGGTGCCGCCGCGATCCCGGCCGAGCTGGCGCAGGCGTACCGCCGTTGCCGTGACCTGCACCGCCGCCACGGCCGCAGCTACTTCCTCGCGACCCGCCTGCTGCCCGCCTGGAAGCGGCCGCATGTGCACGCGCTGTACGGCTTCGCCCGGTACGCCGACGAGATCGTCGACCGCACCGACACGGGCACCCCCGAGGATCGTGCCGAGCGGCTGCGCGACTGGTCCGGCCGCTTGCTGGCCGGGCTGCGCGGCGCGCCCGTGGCCGATCCGCTGCTGCCCGCCGTGCTGCACACCGTCGAGGTCTTCGACCTGGACCCGGCCGACTTCGCCGCGTTCGGACACAGCATGGCGATGGACCTGACCGTGCGCGAATACGCCGACTATCCGGCGCTGCTGTCGTACATGGAGGGTTCGGCGGCCGTCATCGGCGCCCTGATGCTGCCGATCCTCGGCCCCGCCGACCCGGTGGCGGCCCGGGAGCCCGCGCGGCAGCTCGGCCTGGCGTTCCAGCTCACCAACTTCCTGCGCGACGTCGCCGAGGACCTCGCCCGCGACCGCGTCTACCTGCCCCAGGACGACCTGGCCCGGTTCGACGTCAGCTCGGCCGACCTGCGCGCGGCGGCGGCGGCCCGCCGGGCCACTCCGCAGATCAAGAGCCTCATCGCGTACGAGGTCGACCGCGCCCGCGCCCACTACACCGCCGCCCTGCCCGGCCTCGACCTGCTACCCGGCGCGTCCCGCACCTGCGTGCGCACGGCCTACCTGGTCTACGGCGCGATCCTCGACGAGATCGAGCGCGCCGACCACGATGTCTTCGTCCGCAGGGCCGTGGTGGGGCGGGGCAGGCGGATCGCTTTGCTGGCCCGCGGCCTGACCGGTCAGGCCGCGGGTAGGTAGCCGAACCGGGTGCATTCGGACCTGACCAGGTTCTGCGTGTCGGGCAGCTGCCCGGAGGGCTCGGTTTTGACCATGTCGTCGGCCAGGTCGGCGAAGAAGTGCTGGAGCCGCGGATCGATGTCGCGGGCGGCGTACTCGCGGTAGACGGCGGCCCAGGGCGCGACGGCGTCGCGCACGGCCCGCTCCCGGCGGCGCTGCTCCGCCTCGTCACCGCCGGTCAGGCTGTCGGTGTACGCGAGCAGGGCCTCGATGTAAGGCGTGAAGTACGGGACGGCCGACAGCTGAGCGGTGTCGCAGGTGATGCGGGAGAGGTCGGCCACGGGGTCCCGGGTCGCCGCCGGTTGTGCCGCGGTGGCCGTCGTACCGGCCGGTGCGGGCACGGCCGCGTCGCATCCGGCGAGGGCGGCCAGGGTGAACACGGCGAACACGGCGGCGAGGAGGGCTCCGGGTCGGTGCGGCATCGGCAGACGTTAGCAACGCCCCGGCCGCCACGCTGCCCCTGCGCAATCCACGGCCCTCCGCCGCAGGTCAAAGCCGGTCAGGCGTTAAGAAGGGCACCTTCTATAACGCGGAGCGTTAAGAAGGTGCCCTTCCTTTGGTCTCAGCAGCGGGGGACGCCGGGGATGAAGCCGTCGTAGCCCGTGTAGACGTAGGCGTCGGAGATGAAGCGGCCCGAGCCGATGCGGTCCCAGATGTTGCTGGTGCCGTAGGTGCCGGTGACCGTGGTGCCGGTGGTCTGGCACTGGATGGACACGTCGGCGCCGTCGGCGACGGTGCCCACCGAGGAGTAGCCGGTGCCGGGGCCGGAGCGCACCGTCAGCGGGGAGCCCGCGGTGTTGACGGTGCCCTGCGCCGCGCCGCCGCCGCAGCCGTTGTCGCTGGTGTAGTTCTTGGTCCCCCAGTAGAGGGCGGTCACGCCGTTGAACTTGATCTGGATGGCGGAGCCGCCGGAGCGCTGCTCGTAGTGCAGGTGGGGGCCGGTCGAGCCGCCGGTGGTGCCGACGTACCCGATCACGGTGCCGTACTTGACGGTCTGGCCCACGGACACGTTGAACGAGTTCAGGTGCGCGTAGTACGTCGTGTAGCCGCTGCCGTGGTTGATCCGCACGTACTTGCCGTAACTGGTGTCACCGAGGTTGGTGACCACGTCCACCGTGCCGGGCGCGCTGGCCACGACCGGGTCGCCCTGGTCGTCGGTGCGGTTGAAGTCGATGGCGTTGGCGGGGCTGTGGTTGGTGCGGGTCTGGCCCGACCACACCTGGTTGCAGGGGAAGGGGACCTTGAAGGTCGGGGCGGCCATCGCCGGCGAGGCCTCGACCAGGACTGCCGCGGCGACCGCCACGGCGGTCACGGCCAGCCCCAGGAAACGCTTGACGTGCACGGGGTGCTCCTCTGGTGAAGTGGATGCGGGGAAAGGGATCAGGCGCAGTGTTCGAAGCCGGAGGTGTAGCTGGTGCCGCCGGCGCTGCCGCCCCACTTCACGCAGTCCGGCGCGGTGCGGATGACCGGCCCGGCGTAGTAGGAGAAGCTGCCTGAGTCGGTGGTTCTGCCGGCCCCTTGCGGCTCCAGGAACGCGCTGGTGGTGGTGGGGGTGCCGACGCTGGCCATCTTCAGGGTGATGACGCAGTTCTGGCTGGTGGAGCCCTTCCACAGCAGATTCGCGGTGCCCGCGCTGCCGAGCTTCACCGAGTCGATGACCTGGAACCCGCTGCCGCACTCGGCCGCCGGGTCGTATGAGGTGGCGCAGTTGCCGCTGGTCACGTTGGCCGAGCCGTAGCCGAAGGTGCTGCCGTTGAAGACGGCCTTGATGATGTGCGACTGCGACCGGTCCGGGTAGCGCACCTCGTAGTGCAGGTGCGGCGAGATGCCGTTGCCCGGCTTGCTGGTGTTGCCGACCGAGCCGATGGCCTGGCCGCGCAGCACCGCCTGGCCCGCGGTGACGGCGCGGGTGTCCAGGTGCGCGTAGTAGGTGAAGTAGCCGCCACCGTGGTCGATGACGATCAGGTTGCCGTAGCCGTTGACGGAGCCCTGGTGGGCGGAGACCTCGACGGTGCCCGCGGCGGCGGCGACGACGGTGTCACCGAGGTCTGCGGTGGCGGTGGAGCCGCGGTTGAAGTCGATCTCCCAGGAGACGTGTGCGCTGCTGCCGGTGCTGTTGCCGTTCCACGTCTGGCCGCAGGGGAAGGGCAGCTGGAAAGCGGGCGCGGCCTGCGCGGGGCTGCCGAGCAGGACCGCGCCGGCCAGTCCTATGACCAGCGCTGCGGCGCCGGCGAACAATCGTGTCGGTCGCATATGGACGGTTCCCTTCCGTGGGGTGGTGGAACAGGAGGCCCGTGACTGCGCGGGGTGTGTTCACAGCGTCGCGATACGCTCTCCAACGTTTCTCCAGAACTCCTACAGCCGTTCAGCCGAGTGCTCTGGTCCGATCAGCCGAGCACGCGTAGGCTCAGGCAATCGATCACGGATCGTGTGGGTGGGTTGGCGTGTCGGACCGGCTGGAACTGCGCATCCTGGGCTCCTTCGAGTTGACCCTGGGCGGCCTCGACGCACCTGTCGGCGGCGTGAAGCCGCGCCAGCTGCTGGCCACCCTCGCTCTCAACCACGGCCGCACCGTGTCGGTGGATCAGCTGATCGAGGTGCTGTGGGGGCAGGACCCGCCCCGGTCGGCGCTGGCCAACGTGCAGACGTACGTCAGCGCGCTGCGCACCCGGCTGGGCGAGGACCGGCTGCGCCGGCAGGCGCCCGGATACCGGCTGGAGCTGGACTGCGGCGAGCTGGACCTGCTGCGCTTCGAGGAGTACGCCCGCGGCGGTGACCCGGACAGCCTCGACGCGGCCCTGGGCCTGTGGCGCGGCGAGCCGGTCGAGAACCTGCCCGCCTCACCGCTGTGGCGTGCGGAGATCGACCGGCTGGTGGAGCGGCGGCGGGCGGTCCGGCAGAACCGGGCCCGGCTGCGCATCGAGGCCGGGCAGCCCGCGGCGGCCGTGGACGAGCTGCGCCGGCTGGTCACCGAGGAGCCGCTGCGCGAAGAGGCGTGGTCCCTGCTGGTGACCGCCTTGCGCGACGCCGGGCACCGGGCCGAGGCGCTGTCGGCGTACGCCACCGCGCGCCGCACCCTGACCGAGGAGCTGGGCGTGGAGCCGGGCGAGCCGCTGCGCCGCCTGCACCGCACCCTGCTCGTCGAACAGGAGGGCCCGGCGGTGCTGGCCACCCGGCTGGACGGCGCGGCCGCGCTGGTGCTGCGGGGCCTGGCCCGGCTGGGCATCCCCTCCGCACCGGGCTGGGTTCCGGCCGCGCTGCTGGACCGGCCGGACGCGACGGAGGTGCTCGATGCGCTCGACCGGGCCCGGCTGCTGCGGTCCACCGGCACCGACGACCTGGGCCAGCCGCGTTACGGCCTGCCGGTGCTGGTCGGGCTGCTGGCCCCGGACCTGCCCGGGGAGGCGATCGGCGCGGCCCTGACCCGGGCGCTCGGTGGCTACCTCGCTCTGGCGGAACGTGCGGCCGCCGGGCTGCCGCCGCAGGTGTTCGGGCCCGGTGTCACCGTCGCGGCACGCTGGGCGGTGCCGGGCGCGGCGGAGCTGGCAGGCGATCCGGTGCGCTGGTTCGCGACCGAGCGGGAGGCGCTGCTCGGCGCGGTCGAGGCCGCCGCCGCCAATGGGCTGTCCGATCTGGCCTGGGAGCTGGCGCACGCCATGGTGGCCTGGTGCGACATGGGCGGGCACACCACCGAGTGGGAGCAGACGCACCGGACCGCGCTGGCGGCTTGCCGGGCGCGGGGCAACCTGCTCGGTGAGGCGGTGACCCTGCGCGGGCTGGGACAGTTGCACCTCTACCGCGATCACTACGAGGAGGCGGCGGAGGCGTTCAGCCGGTCGCGGCTGCTGTTCGCCCGGCTCGGCAATCTGTGCGGGCAGGCCGCGGCGCTGGCCGGGCTGGGCACGGGGCACCGGATCCGGGCCGAGCACGACGAGGCGCTGGACTGCTACCGGCAGGCGCTGGAGGCATACCGGCTGCTCGGGCACCGGCACGGCGAGGCGTACTCGCGGGGCGCGCTGGGCATGGTGTGGCTGGCCAAGGGCGAACTCGCCGAGGCGTACCGCTACTTCACCGCGGGGCTGGCCCTGGCCGAGGAGATCGGCGACGAGCACCGGGCCGCGCTGCTGACCCGCCAGCTGGGCCTGCTCCGGTTGCGCAGCGGCGAGCCGGCCCTCGCGCGCGCGGACCTGATCGCGGCGCTGGACCGGTTCGCGGTGCTCGGCGACGCCCACTGCGAGGCCTACTGCCTGACCGATCTGGCGTCGCTGGAAGCGCCCGAGGTGGCCGTACAGCGGCTCACCCAGGCCCTGGAGATCTTCGAGCGGATCGGCGATCGCCGCGCCCAGGCGCAGACCGCGCGCCGACTGGGTGAGCTGCACCGCGGCGACGAGCGGTTCGGCCTGTCCGACGCCTACCTGGCCGAGGCCCGGCGACTGCAGTCCACGGTGGAGAGCACCCGCGCCGTGTCGTCGTGATCGCCGGGGGTGGCGGAGATCCGCCGCCGTTCGGGGCGATGGCGGGACCGCGCCGCGTGCGATGGTGCGCATCGATCGGGATCTCGAAAGGAGGATTCGCATGCGCAGACTTCTCGTCAGGATGGCGCCGACGGCCGCCGTGGCCGCGCTCGCCGTGCTGGGCTTCGCCGGCGCCGCCCAGGCGAACGGCGGTTTCGAGTGGGGCTGATCGCCGCCCCGCCGCACGGACCAGGCGTTCCGCGGCTACCGGCCGCGGAACGTCCGCCGGTACGACGACGGCGAGGTGCGCATGCACCGGCTGAAGTGGTGCCGGAACGTGGCCGGTGAGTCGAAGCCGACCGCGGCGGCGACCTGCTCGACGGGGGAGTCCGAGGTCTCCAGCAGCGGCAGGCTGGCCGCCACGCGCTGGTCGATGAGCCAGCGGATCGGGCTGGTGCCGGTGTGCCGGGCGAAGTGGCGCAGGAAGCTGCGCGGGGACATGCGCGCGTGCGCGGCCAGCAGGTTCACCGTGAGCGGCTCGGTCAGGTGGTCCAGTGCCCAGGCCATTGCGCGGGCCACGCCGTCGTCGTCGATGACGTCGCGCACGGGCAATTCGATGAACTGCGCCTGGCCGCCGTCGCGGTGCGGCGGCAGCACCAGCCGCCGGGCGACCGTGTTGGCGATCTGCGCGCCGTGGTCGCGGCGCACCAGGTGCAGGCACAGATCCAGCCCGGCCGCGCTGCCCGCGCTGGTGATCACCTGGCCGGCGTCGACGTAGAGCACGTCGGGGGTCACCTCGACCAGCGGATGGCGCTCGCGCAGCAGTGGGGCGTACTTCCAGTGCGTGGTGGCCGCCCGGCCGTCCAGCAGGCCCGCCGCGGCCAGCGCGAACGCGCCGGAGCAGATGGAGACCATCCGAGCGCCCCGGTCGGCGGCCGTGCGCAGGGCCTCGACCAGCGCGGGGGAGACCTCGCCGCGGACGTCGGCAACCCCCGGAACGATCACGGTGTCGGCGGCGGCCAGCACGGCCAGGCCGTGCCGGGCGGTGATCGAGAAGCCGCCGACGGCCGGCATCGGCTCCGGCGTCTCGGCGCAGACGTCGAGGTCGTACCAGGCGACGTCGAGCTCGGGGCGGGGCAGGCCGAACACCTCCACCACGCAGCCCAGCTCGAAGGGCGCCATCCCGGCGTAGGCCAGCACCGCGATCCGGTGCCGGGCGCGGGTCTCCAGTGTCACCGGCGTACCCATGGCGAGATCTTAGCGGACAGCGGCGTTCTCGCCACTTCTGGTGGCCCGGCCGGCTCGACAGGGTGGAACCAGTGACCGACCAGAAGGAGCCGACCATGCCCGCCGTTGTCACCACCTCCGCAGTGCTCAGCACGCCCCCGGCCGCCGCCGGCGTCGCCGCCGCGCACTTCGCCGCCCGCCTGTCGTTCGAGGCCGACGTGTCCGACGTGTCCGCCGACCTGGCGTCCGGCGCACCCGGCTTCGTGCTCGTCGACTCCCGCTCGCTGGAGGCGTGGGAGCAGGGGCACCTGCCCGGCGCGGTGCACCTGCCCACCGCCGAGATCGCGGCACGGGCGGCCGAGGTCGTGCCGGCCGGCAGCGTCGTGGTCACCTACTGCTGGGGGCCTGGCTGCAACGGTGCGACCCGGGCCGCACTGGCCTTCGCCCGTCTGGGCTACCAGGTCAAGGAGATGCTCGGCGGGTACGAGTACTGGGTGCGCGAGGGCTTCGACACGCAGACCTTCCTCGGGCTGCGCAAGAACGACGTGGACCCGCTGACGGCCCCCGCGAGCGGCGCGGCCTGCGCCTGCTGACCGCCCGCATCGACGCCGGTGAGGGCGGGCCATCGACGACACGCCGAGCCTATATGGGGCCGCTGTTGTCTGCGTGCCACTAGATGTAGTGTGAGGGCATCGCTGGTCCACCCCTCCGGCCCCCTCGGGGCCGGGTTTCGGGGTGCGCGCGAGCCGCCGCAGGGCGGTCCGCGCTGAGGGAATCCGGTGCGATTCCGGAGCTGCCCCGCAGCGGTGAGTGGGAACGAAGCCGTCCCGCCCTCCTCCCGCGAAGAGGGGAGCGGACAGCACTGGGCCGGTCCGGCCTGGGAAGCGACGGCGTAGGGGGTCTACGGCAGCATGGTGTCCGCACCGCGCCGCCCGGCCGCGCCCACGAGCCCGAAGACCTGCCGGCGTGCGTGCCGCGGACGGTTCCGCGACGCGCCCGCGACCCACTGTGCCGACTGCGCCGTTGCGCGGCAGGGCCAGGGGCCGCGACACCGGACCGCGCGGGATGGTCCTCGGTGGACGGCGTAGGCCCGGACCAGCCGGGTCGGTGCCGTTCGCGTGCCCTCCCGCGCTTGAACGAGGGGGAGCGCACACTTTGACCAGCACCACCTTCCGCAACACCGCCGACTCCGGCACCGCCGACGCCGCGCCGCTCACCGCGTCGCTCGCGACACTGCTCGCCGAGGCGGCGCAAGGGCTGCCCGATGTGGACCACACGGCCGTGCTGACCCCGGTAGCGGCCGGCGTCTGGCCCGGCGCGACCGAGGCCGATCTGCGCTTGCGGGCCGTCGAGACGGCCGCCGCCCTGGTGGCCCAGGAGCCGTCGTACAGCCGGCTCGCGGCGCGGCTGCTCACCGTGCACATCACCGCGGAGGCGGCCACCCAGGGCGTCACCGACTTCCCTAGTTCCGTGCGCGCCGCGCACGCGGCCGGGCTGCTCGCCGACGACCTGGCCGCGTTCGTCGCGACCCACGCGGACGAGCTGGGGGAACTCGTGGACCCGGCCGCCGACGACCGCTTCGAGTACTTCGGGCTGCGCACCGTCTACGACCGCTACCTGCTGCGGCACCCGGTGACCCGCAAGGTGCTGGAGACACCCCAGCAGTTCCTGCTCCGGGTCGCCTGCGGCCTGATGGGCGAGGTCGGCGACGCGGGCAGTGCCGGGCGGCGGCTGCCGGGCAGTGTCACCGAGGTCGGGCGGCTGTACGCCATCCTCAGCCGGCTGGCGTACCTGCCCAGCTCGCCGACGCTGTTCAACGCCGGCGCCCGCCGACCGCAGCTGAGCAGCTGCTTCCTGCTCGACTCGCCGCGCGACGAGCTGGAGTCGATCTACGAGCGCTACGGCCAGATCGCGCGGCTGTCCAAGTACGCCGGGGGCATCGGGGTGGCGTGGAGCCGGATCCGGTCCCGGGGCTCGCTGATCCGCGGCACGAACGGGCTGTCCAACGGCATCGTGCCGTGGCTGCGCACGCTGGACTCCAGCGTCGCCGCCGTCAACCAGGGCGGCCGGCGCAAGGGCGCGGCCTGCGTCTACCTGGAGACCTGGCACGCCGACCTGGACGAATTCCTGCAGCTGCGCGACTCGACCGGCGAGGAGAGCCGGCGCACCCACAACCTGCACCTGGCCAACTGGGTGCCGGACGAGTTCATGCGCCGGGTCGAGGCCGACGCGAGCTGGTCGCTGTTCGATCCGAAGGACGTGCCGGAGCTGGTCGACCTGTGGGGCGAGGAGTTCGACACGGCCTACCGGGCCGCCGAGTCCGCCGGGCGCGCGGTGCGCACGGTCCAGGCCCGGGAGCTGTACGGCCGCATGATGCGCACCCTGGCGCAGACCGGCAACGGCTGGATGACGTTCAAGGACGCCGCCAACCGCGCCTGCAACCAGACCGCGGTCGCCGGCAACACGGTGCACCTGTCCAACCTGTGCACCGAGATCCTGGAGGTGACCAGCGACGGCGAGACGGCGGTGTGCAACCTCGGCTCGATCAACCTGGCCGCGCACCTCGGCGACGACGGCGTCGACTGGGACACGCTGCGCGACACGGTGCGCACCGCCGTACGCGTGCTCGACCGCACCATCGACCTGTCCTACTACCCGACGGGCGAGGCGGCCGGGGCCAACAACCGGTGGCGGCCGATCGGCCTGGGCGTGATGGGCCTGGCCGACGTCTTCTTCACGTTACGCCTGGACTTCGACTCGCCCGAGGCGCTGGCGCTGTCCACCCGCATCGCCGAGGAGATCGCGCTCGCGGCGTACGACACCAGTGCCGACCTGGCCGCCGAGCTGGGCACGCACCCGTCGTACGCGGACACCCGCGCCGCCCGCGGCGTCCTGCACCCCGACCACTACCCGGACGCGACCCGCACCCGCCCCTGGGCCTGGGACGAGCTGGCCGCCAAGGTCGCCCGCACCGGCCTGCGCAACTCGCTGCTCATCGCGATCGCGCCCACGGCCACCATCGCCTCGATCGCCGGCTGCGCCGAGTGCATCGAGCCGCCGGTCGCCAACGTCTTCAAGCGCGAGACCCTGTCCGGCGAGTTCCTCCAGGTCAACCGCTACCTCGTCGACGAACTCAAGGCCCGCGGCCTGTGGACCGCCGCCCTGCGCGAACACATCCTCGCCGCCGAAGGCTCCATCGCCGCGATCCCCGAGATCCCCGCCGAACTGCGCACCCGCTTCCGCACCGCCTGGGAGCTCCCCCAACGCGCCCTCATCGACCTGGCCGCCGCCCGCACCCCCTTCATCGACCAGTCTCAGTCCCTCAACCTCTTCATGGCCTCCCCCGACATCGGCAAACTCTCCTCCATGTACGCCTACGCCTGGCGAAAAGGCCTCAAAACCACCTACTACCTCCGCTCCCGCCCCGCCACCACCATCACCCCCACCACCGTAAGGAAGGGCACCTTCCCATCGGTTTCCGTGGAGGAAGGGCACCTTCTTAACGCTGCGGTGGGCGCAGGCAGCGCCGATGCGGCGCTGCCGGAGGCGGTGCGGGTCGGCGGCTCCGCGGTGGCCGGCGGCGTGCCCGGACTTCCGGCGCAGCCGCTGCGGACCGCGGCGAGCCTGATCAACCTGAACCTGGAGAACCCGGAGATCTGCGAGGCCTGCCAGTGACCACCGACGCCAAGAAGATGCTGCTCGACCCGGGCCTCGACCTGACCCTGCGGCCGATGCGCTACCCGGACTTCTACGAGCGCTACCGCGCCGCCATCCGCAACACCTGGACGGTCGAGGAGGTGGACCTCGGCAACGACCTGCCCGACCTGGCCACGCTCAGCGACGGCGAGCGGCACCTGGTCAACCGCCTCGTCGCGTTCTTCGCGACCGGCGACACCATCGTCGCCAACAACCTCGTGCTCAACCTGTACCGGCACATCAACGCGCCCGAGGCCCGGCTCTACCTGAGCCGCCAGCTGTTCGAGGAGGCGGTGCACGTCCAGTTCTACCTGACCCTGCTGGACACGTACCTGCCCGACGACGAGGAGCGGGCGCAGGCGTTCGCCGCCGTGGAGAACATCCCGTCGATCGCCCGCAAGGCACGGTTCTGCTTCGAGTGGATCGATTCGGTCTTCGACCTGCCCGAGCTGGTCACCGCCGACGACCGGCGGCGCTTCCTGCTCAACCTGATCTGCTTCGCGGCCTGCATCGAGGGCCTGTTCTTCTACGGCGCCTTCGCGTACGTCTACTGGCTGCGCTCGCGCGGCCTGCTGGACGGGCTGGCCGCGGGCACCAACTGGGTGTTCCGCGACGAGTCCATGCACATGGACTTCGCGTTCGCGGTCGTCGACACGGTCCGCGCCGAGGAGCCGGAGCTGTTCGACGACGAGCTGGGCAAAGCGGTCACCCGGATGCTGGAGGACGCCGTCGACGCCGAGCTGGCCTTCGCCGAGGACCTGTGCGGCGCGGGGCTGCCCGGCATGACCCTGGCCGACATGCGGGAGTACCTGCAGTACGTCGCCGACCAGCGGTTGGCGAGGCTGGGCATGCCGGCGCGGTTCGGGTCCAGCAACCCGTTCCCGTTCATGGCCCTGCAGGACGTGCAGGAGCTGGCCAACTTCTTCGAGCGCCGGGTCACCGCCTATCAGGTGGCGGTCCCCGGCACGGTCAGCCTCGACGAGGACTTCTGAGCCTCAATTCCCGGCCAAAATGGCCGAACTGAGCCTCAATTTCCGGCCAGAATGGCCGAAAACCGCTTCTCGGCGAGGTCGAACTGGGCGAAGATGTGCGCCTTGACCTCGCCGAGAAGCGGCGTGTCCGGCCGGGCCACCAGCTCCCGCAGCAGCGGGACCAGGGGCTGGTACTTGGTCGCGGCGCGCAGCACCTTCGGGCCGATGGTGTGGATGACGCCGACCCCGTTGTCGGTGAAGTCGGAGACCTTGATGATCCGCGCCCACGGGTCCACGTCCAGCGATTCGACCACGTGCTCGCGATACTGCTCGTCCTTGTCACGGTCGAGGTCGTACTCCGGGTTGGTGACCGCGTTGACGAGTTGCGCGACGCGGGGGCCGAAGCGTTCGGCGAGCACCGCCAGCGCCTGCTCCCGGGGCGGCGGCCCGCTGCGGTGGGCCTGGCCGACGATGCCCCACGGCTGGTCCTCGACCGAGTCGTGCAGCAGGGCGGCGACCAGCACGTCCCGGTCGGTGATCCGGTAGTAGGTGATGATCCGGATGGTGACCCGCAGCAGGTGGTTGAGGTACGGCTCGCGTACCCGCCGCTGCTCGGCGTGCAGCCGGCCGGCCAGCTCCAGCGCCTCGGCGAGCACGGCCTGGTCGGCCGCGGGCAGGCGCTGGATCTCCAGGGCGAACCGGTCCCGCAGGCCCTGCTCGCCGAGCACCTCCGTGATGGCGTGCAGCGGCATGGTCATGAGGTAAGCCGGGGCGTCCATGCCGCCGTTTATATCGGATCAACGCCGTCCGCGCTTCCCTCTGATATGGACATACGCGGATACCGTGTGCCCGGTGTCGGTGTGCCGACTCAGGCGCGCGGTATCCGCGTACGGGTGGTGCGGTCAGCGCGGGATCTTCGTGCGGTTGCGGTCGGCCAGCGACCTGGCCAGGCTGAACGGCGGGTTGACCAGGGGCGGGGCGTCGGCGCCGCGCGGCGCGGGGATGACGGTGGCGGGGACCTGCGCACGGTGTTTCACCCGGCTGGCGTCCGCGCCGTCGAACTCCTCCTGCGTCATCGCCTGCAGGGCGTTGAACGTCACACCGATCAGGCACAGCGCCGACAGCAGCACGATCGGCACGATGAGCACGAACGGGCTGAGGCCCTCGACCTGGCCGGTGCCGCCGACGTCCAGCGTGATGCGGATCGCGGCCATCGCGGTGTAGTGCATGCCGCACACGGCGACGCCCATCACCGCCGCGGCGGCCGTGATGGCACGCATGCCGGAGACGGTCACGGTGAACCACAGCGCGACGGTCGCGGCCACGACGGCGATCAGCACGGACGCGGCAACCAGCCCGAAGTCGTAGCTGACCCGCCCGGCGACCCGCATCGCGGCCATGCCGCTGTAGTGCATCGCGACGACGCCGAGGCCGGTGAAGCCGCCACCGGCCACGATGCGCAGCGCGGACCGGCGGCCCTGGCCGGCGATGAACAGGCCGATGCCCACCGTGAGCACGGCGAGCGCGAGGCTGATGAAGGTGACGACCGGGTCGTAGCGGACCGGGCTGTTCGGCACGTCGAAGCCGATCATCGCCATGAAGTGCATGAGCCAGATGCCGGTGCCGCCGATGGAGAGCGCGGCGATCACCAGCCAGCGGGCTCGCCGGCCGGCGGTGGGCGCGCGGCGGGCGCGGGCCGTGCAGACCAGGCCGAGCATCGAGCCGATGAAGGCCATCACGTACGCGGTCACCGGGTTGAACCAGCCGTACGCGAAATGGTGCACTTCTGCCATGGGAGTGCCTCCGGGAGGTTAGGAGGATGCCATTGGCCCATGAATGATGCTCACTCAATCGCACAGCGTGTCCGTGTCCGCACTGTCGATCACCGCTGGCGTGCGCCGGGTAGCGTCAGCGGCATGGCAGGCACGAGTGCGTCGGTGGTCGCCCTGGTCGGCATCGACGGCTCAGGCAAGACCACCCAGGCGGTACGGCTGGCCGCGGCGCTCTGCGCGGCCGGGGTCACGGCCCGGTACGGCCGCAACGCCGGCGGCCGGCGCTTCCTGGGGCGGGTTGCCCGCAAGCTGGGCCGCGACGACGCGATGTCCCTGCTCGGCCGCCGGGGCCTGCTCACGGTGGAGGCGGTGCTGCGCTGGCTGGCCATCGCCCGCTCGCTGGTGACGGCGCGGCTGACGGGCGCGGTGGCGGTGATGGACCGTTACACCCCCTGCCAGCTGGTGAGCATTCGGGCACATGAGGGCGGCGAGTGGCTGACCCGGACGGTACGCGCGGCTTATGCCCCGTTCCCCCGCCCGGCTGTCATCATCTTTCTCGACGTCCCGCCCGAGGTGGCCTTTCACCGGGTGGAGCAGCGTGGCGACGACCACGAGGACATCGAATATCTGAACGCGAGCTACGCGGCTTACAAAGACGTACTGTCGGATGCGGTACACGTCGACGGCAGTGGTGATCCCGATGCGGTCGCCCAAGCCGTCTGGGCGGTCGTTTGGCCGGTCGTGAAACGTGGTTTGGCAGTTGACGTGGGGCGGTCCTGAAAGTAAGTTTCAATCGTGGCGAAGAAGTCGAAAGTTTCCGAGGAGAATGACAGCGTCTCGCGCGCCGGTCAGGAACCTGTCGGGCTGATCGTTCAGATCAATGGTCTGCTGCCCGCGCTCTCCCCGGCCGAACAGCGCGTGGCACGGCTCGTGCTCGCCGATCCGGCCGCCTCGGCCCGCCGCACCATCACCGACCTGTCCGCCGCCGCGGAGACCTCCGAGGCGACCGTCATCCGGTTCTGCCGCTCCATCGGCATGTCGGGCTACCCGCAGCTGCGCATCCGGCTCGCCGCCGAGGCCGCGCGCCGGGTCGAGCCGGCCGACTCGCGGGTGGTCGGCGGGGACATCCCGCCCGGCGCCGACATGGCGCAGATCATCGCCACCATCGCCTTCAACGACGCCCGCGCCGTGGAGGAGACCGCCGAGCAGCTCGACCCCGAGGTCTGCGACAAGATCGTGGATCTGCTGGTGAAAGCCTCCCGGGTCGAGGTCTTCGGGGCGGGCGCGAGCGGCTTCGTCGCCGCCGACTTCCAGGCCAAGCTGCACCGCATAGGCCGCGTCGCGTACTACTGGCCCGACCTGCACACCTCGCTCACCTCGGCGGCCCTGCTCGGCCCCGGTGACGTGGCGCTGGGCATCTCGCACACCGGCACCACCGCCGACACCATC
Source organism: Catellatospora sp. NPDC049133 (assembly GCF_040648455.1). Taxonomy (NCBI): domain Bacteria; kingdom Bacillati; phylum Actinomycetota; class Actinomycetes; order Micromonosporales; family Micromonosporaceae; genus Catellatospora; species Catellatospora sp. NPDC049133. The sequence goes on along the minus strand of NZ_JBEZDT010000030.1, from coordinate 82,423 downwards.
GACGTGCTGGAGCGGGCCAAGGCGGCGGGCGCGGTGACCGTGGCGCTGACCAACTTCCCCCGCTCGCCGATCTGCGAGGTCGCCGACTTCGTGCTGACCACGGCGGCGCGCGAGACCACCTACCGGTCCGGCGCGATGGCCAGCCGCCTCGCGCAGCTCACGGTCGTGGACTGCCTGTTCGTCGGGGTGGCCGCGCGCACCCGCAGCAAGGCCCGCAAGGCGCTGGAGGTCACCGCCGAGGCGGTGCGCGGACGTCGCGTCGGAACTGCCCGCCGCCGGTCCGGCGATGCCTGAGCTGCCCACCGGCTCCCTCCCGGTCCGTGTCGACGCCCCCACCGAGCAGCGCTACGCCCCGAGTGCCGACCTAGACCTGCTGGGCACCCGGCAGATCCTGCAAGTGATCAACGAGGCCGACCGCACAGTCGCCGAGGCGGTCGGCGCGGTGCTGGACCCGCTGGCCGTCGTGGTCGAGGACGCCGTGGCGGCGCTGCAGCGCGGCAACCGCGTGCACTACGTCGGCGCGGGCACCTCCGGCAGGCTCGGCGTGCTCGACGCCGCCGAGCTGCCGCCGACCTTCAACGCCCCGCGGAGCTGGTTCTGCGCCCACATCGCGGGCGGCCCGGGCGCGCTGCTGGCCGCAGTCGAGGACGCGGAGGACGACACCGCGGGCGGGGCCGACGAGATCGCCCGGTGCGCCCGCACCGGCGACGTGGTGGTGGGCATCGCCGCCAGCGGCCGCACGCCGTACGTGCTCGGCGCGCTGCGGGCCGCGGCGGAGTTGGGCTGCCGCACCGCGCTGATCGCGGCCAACCCGCACGCCGCCGCCGCGGCCTGGGTGGACGTGTTCATCGGCGTCGACACCGGCCCTGAGGTGATTACCGGATCGACCCGGATGAAGGCCGCCACCGCGCAGAAGCTGCTGCTGAATGCGTTCTCCAGCGCGGTGATGGTGCGCCTGGGGCGGGTGTTCTCCAACTTCATGATCGACATGGTGCCGACCAACGCGAAGCTGCGCGGCCGCATGCTGAACATCCTCGTCGAGGCGACCGGCCACAGCGAGGACGAGTGCCACCGCACCCTGGACGCGGCCGGGGGAGACCTGCGGGCCGCCCTGGTCGCGCTGCTGGCCGACCGCGAGGTGGCCGCCGCTCGAGGCGCGCTGGCCGGCCACGGCAACCGGGTCCGCGACGCCGTCGCCGCCCTCACCGACTGACCGCGTTCGCCCGTCATCAGTGCCCGGGCAGGCCCGACGGGCCCGTTCCGATCAGTGTCCGGGCAGGCCCGACGGGCCCGTTCCGGCGCCGTCCGCCGCCCATGATCGTCCGCCGGGCCCGGATGGACCCGGCGGGGCCGTGCTGGTGCGGCCGGTCGCCCATGATCGTCCGACTTGCCAGGCACCTGTGCGTATCTTGAGCCCGCTTTCGCCCATGTGCCTGGCAAGTCGAATGACCTTGGTGCGCGCTGCGCCCGGCTTGCGCGACTACCCCGAAAGCCGGACCCCATTCGTGGGGAGTTCATGGCCGAATGGGTGTGCATTCCCCTCGATGGGGTATACGTGTCCTGCGTTCGGGTGGGACAGGTGTGGAACCGTGCAATAGCGCGCGGACTCGGACGTCACAAGAAATGGCGACGCAGGTCACAGCGTTGTAGTGAGGTGGATCGCTGTACCCTGAGCGGCTCCGTGGTGTCATAAATGGGGCATTGCGGACCGGTCGGCTCGCTTCCAGCGAGTCGCCAAGCCGGTATCAGCGAGTTCACAGCTTTTCGTGACAGTTTCGATGGGCAACGCGGAATCATCTCCGGGCGTCATCTGTTGTGAAGGTGTCAGTACCGCAAGGCCCTGCGGCGATTACGTGGGAGGGACCCGAACGTGGAGAACATGACCATGCTGCGCACCGACCAGGTGGCTGAGGAGCGAGACCTCGTCGGTGTATATCTGCACGAGATCTCGCGTACTCCGCTGCTCGACGCGGCGCAGGAGGTCGACCTCTCTAAGGCGATCGAGGCAGGACTATATGCTGAGCATCTGCTGGAGGCCGACAAGCTCAAGCGCGGCCTGAAGCGCGACGAGCTGGAGAAGCTGGTCGCCGAGGGCGAGCACGCCAAGGACCTGTTCATCCGCGCGAACCTGCGCCTGGTGGTGTCGATCGCCCGGCGTTACGTGCGCTCGGGCATGCCGATGCTGGACCTGATCCAGGAGGGCAACACTGGCCTGGTCCGGGCCGTCGAGAAGTTCGACTACGTGAAGGGCTACAAGTTCTCCACGTACGCGACCTGGTGGATCCGGCAGGCGATCAGCCGGGCCATCGCCCAGCAGGAGCGCACCGTGCGGCTGCCCGTCCACCTGGTGGAGGACGTCAACCGGATGCGCAACGTGACCCGCCAGCTCACCCGTGAGCTGGGCAGCGATCCGGAGCCGGACCAGATCGCGGCCGCCCTCGGCGTCACCGTCGAGCGGGTGACCGAGCTGATCCGCTGGTCGCAGGACACCGTCTCGCTGGACACGCCCGTCGGCGACGACGGCGACACCAACCTGGGTGACCTGGTCGCCGACCGCGACACGCCCAGCCCGGAGGAGATCGTCCTCTCGGCGCTGGAGCGCCAGCGGATCGAGGGCCTGCTCAACCACCTCGACGACCGTTCCGCCGGCATCATGCGCGCGCGGTACGGCCTGGAGGACGGTCGCGAGCACTCGCTGACCGAGGTGGCGTCGCGCTTCTCGCTGTCCCGTGAGCGCATCCGCCAGCTGGAGATCCAGGCGCTGGGCCGGCTGCGTGAGCTGGCCCGCGCGGAGGGCCTGCAGTCCGTCTGACCCGACCCGCTCCCTGCTGACGAAGAAGCCCTCTCCCGAGTCCGGGAGAGGGCTTCTTGCCGTGCTGGTCGGGTTACACGCGCACCCGGCCGTAGCCGTAGGGACTCATCATGTCGACGCTGGCGACCTTGACCACCTCGCCGGTGGTCGGCGCGTGGATCACCTTGCCGCTGCCGACGTAGATCGCCACGTGTCCCAGGCCCGAGTAGAAGACCAGGTCGCCCGGAAGCAACTGGGACCGGCTGATGTGGGTGACCTCACGCCACTGCGTGGCGGCCTGGTGGTACAGGCTCACGCCCGCGGCGCGCCACGCGGCCAGCGTCAGGCCCGAGCAGTCGTACCCGTTCGGGCCGTCGGCGGCCCACACGTACGGCTTGCCCAGCTGCTTGTACGCGAACGACACGGCGATGCCGGCCTTGCCCTTGTACTTGGGGATGGACCCGGTGTAGGTGGACGACTTCTCGTCGACCAGGCCCGCCTGGCGGCGCAGCTCCTTGAGCTTGGCCAGGTCGCGTTCGATGCCCTTGCGCTGGGTCTCGACCGCGGTGAACCGGGTGGTCTGCTCCTGCAGCCGCGCGTCCAGCGCCGCTTTGACCTCGAACCGGTCGCCGGCCGCCCGGTGCGCCTCGTCGATCTGCGCCCGCTGACTCGTCGCGAGCTGGTCGAGGGCGCTCAGCCGGGCCAGCAGCTTGCCGTCGCCGGACGAGTCCAGCAACGCGTTCAATCCGCTGAACGACCCGGTGCGGTACGCGGTCACCGCGATCCGGGCCACGTTGCCCTTCGCCTGGTCGGCCTTGACCTCCAGCGGGCCGAGTTCGCGCTCCAGCGCGGCGGCCTCGGCCCGGGTCTGCTTCAGCTGGGTGTTGAGCTTGTTGTACTGCTCGACGACCTTCTCCAGCTGGTCGGACTTCTCTGTGATCTGCTTGCGGAGCTCGGCGGCGCTGGGCGCGGCGTGCGCGGGGGCGCCGAATCCGAGCAGTGCGATGGTCAGTGCTCCGGCGGGGGCGAGCAGGCGCGCGGCAGCGCGCCAGCCCCTGCCATGGGGTGATGACAAGGTATGGGTGGCCCTTCTCCGCAGCCGCCTACCGAGTTAGCTGACGGGTTCGGGCGAAGGGCGCCCTACTGCGGTCACTGTCGGTGACCACTGATTCACCCCGATAACCTGGGTCCCCGGTTCGCGCGCACCCGCAGGGGATTGATCTTCGCGAGCGTGCGGCGATTCGGCGGCGCTGGTCCGGTGCCGCCCGGGGGTGGGCGGCGGACAACCGGCCAGTGTCAGTCACGGTAGTCCCGGAAACCGCCAAGCCCAAGGGCGAGTTGGGCGATGTGCCCGACCTGATCCAGGTATGTAGAAAAAGTTCCGTCACATTAGGTGATGCCTGAACGCACATTAGGTTCAGGGAACGTGCCAACTTGCCACCTGGCTGATTGAGAGGCTTCACAACGACGGCTGTCTCGGTCACACTGAGGTCACGAGGCAGCCGGGAAGTCCACCGACGGACGGCTCGCGCGGCGGCTCGAAGACAGAAAAAGACCGACACCCGGCGGCCACCGGATGTCGGTCCACAAGCTCCACCACATGCCAGGCGTCGCCACCTCTGCGGGCACCACCACCAGCCGGGCCCGCGTGTCGAGCAGTTGGGAGACTTCCATGGAGCCTACACGGGCACCGGAACGGCCACCAGAACAAGCCATCGTGACCATCCGCCCGGGGCTGCACATCTCGGCGACATGTTTCCAGGTGGGAGCACGTCACTTCACCCTCGGCGCCATCGAGAACGTCCACATCCGACAGGCCGGACACGACCCGCTGACGCGTCGCGTCGGCGCGATGGCCGTGGGCGGCATGGTCCTGCTCGGGGCGTTCGCACCGCTGCTGCAGCCGACCGGCATCGTCGCCGCCGTCGCCGTGCTCAGCGGACTGGCCGTGGCCACACTGATCAGCGCGCGGCGGCGGCCGCGGCGGCTGGAGCTGTGGGCCGACTACCACGGTCACCCCACCCAGCTGTTCGTCAGCGACGACTGGTGGCTGTTCCACGCCGTGGAGCGCTACCTGCGGCGCAGCCTCGTCGAGAAGCGGCTGGGCCACCTGAACCTCCCGCGGCCCCGGCCGAGCCGCGGGGTGCCGCACCCCTCGAACATGCACCCCTCCCGCCTGGTTCCCGGTGGGAGCCGGTCCGGCTGGGAACGCGCCGCCTGACCACCCTCCTCCGAAAACAGGGCGTTGCCGTAGCTCGCGGCAACGCCCTCGCGGTGCGGCGGGCCCTCACTCGGTCCTGATGATCGTGAACGCCTCGGCCAGCCGGCCGGGCATGCCGAGTGACTCCGCCAGGCCGCCCAGCCGCTCGCGCAGCATCACGTCGAGTTCGTACAGGTGGGCCGTCTGCGAGACGTGCGCCCGCAGGGCGGCGAGCTTGCGGTCGAAGGTGTCGGTGACGTCGACCGCGTGGTCGGGGTCGGGCCCGCCCGAGTACCAGATCTCGCGGACCGTCCAGGCGGCCAGGCCCGCCGCGCCCAGGTCGGGGTGCGCGAACGGGTTGCGGGCGTCGGGGTAGACCGCGCAGGTCAACGCCTCGCCCACGGCCAGGTGGTCGGGGTGGCTCGGCCCGGCGATGCGGTCCCAGCGGCGCAGTGGGGAGCTGGTCAGGATGCGGTCGGGCCGGGCCCGCCGGATCGCCGCCACGAGGTCCTTGCGCAGGGCCAGGCTCGGCGTGACCGAGCCGTCGGCGTACCCCTCCAGGAAGTCCACCTGCTTGACCCCGACGGCGGCTGCGGCGGCCCGCTGCTCGGCCTCCCGCAGGATCGGCATCTCGTCGCGCGGGGTCTCGTCGAAGCCGCCCGCGTCACCCCTGGTGACCAGCAGGTACGACACCTCCAGGCCCTCGTCCACCCAGCGGGCCACCGTTCCGGCCGAGCCGAAGTCGACGTCGTCGGGATGCGCGAACACGCACAGCACCCGCTGCACGTCGTCGCAGGGCGCTGCGGAGGGAGGAAAGCTCATGCCGCCGAGCATATGCCGCACGCTGCGACAAGCCGCTCCTGGTGATCAGCGGAGCTCCCCGGCGACCTTGGCGATGAAGGCCAGCGAGTCGGCCTCGCTCAGCGCCGTGCCGGTGAGCATCGTGAAGGTGTCCCGGTACGGCGCGGCGACCTCGCCGCGGTCGAGGAACTGGCCCCGGTCGGGGTCGCCCGCGAGCGCGCTGTTCAGCTCCAGGTAGACGACGTCCTCGCCGAACGGGAAGGACAGCAGCACGAACGTCGACTCCATGGTGTGGATGCCGCTGGACAGCGGCAGCACCCGCAGGTGGATGTGTGGCGCCGCGCCCAGGGCGACCAGGTGCAGCAGCTGGTCGCGCTGCACGCCGACGCCGCCGTTGATGCGGCGCAGCACGGCCTCGTCGAGCACCGCGTGGACCTGCGGCGGGTCCTTGCGCTGGAGCACGTTCTCCTGCCGGCGCAGCCGGATGTCGAGGTAGGTCTCGTGGTTGCGGCTGTCCTGCTCGGGCATGCGCAGCCCGGCGATGACCGCGCGGGCGTACGCCTCGGTCTGCAGCAGCCCGGGCACCACCAGCGCCTGGTACATCGACAGCGCCGATGCGCCGTCCTCCAGCCCGATGTAGGTGGCGAAGCGGCCGGACATGACCTCGCTGCCGTACTGCGTCCACCACGAGCGCTGGCGCGAGGCGCGGACCAGGCTCTCCATCTCGGACATCTCCGAGGCGTCGTCGATGCCGTAGAGCTGCATCAGCGCCCGCACGTCGGTGACGGTCATCCGGACGGTGCCGTTCTCGATCCTGATCACCTTGGAGAGTGACCACTCAAGCTCGGAGGCGACCTGCTCCTGGGTGTAGTCGGAACTCTCCCGGGCGGAGCGGAGCGCGTGTCGTAGCCTGAGACGGGCGACCGCCGGGCTCTGCGCGCTCACGTGGATCTCCGCCTTCCGTTCGCGCCACGGACTGAGCCGCTGGCGAAACGCCGTATGGCTACTTGCGACCAATCTTTCGGACGAGTTTACTGGGGGCGCAGCCCTGCGCGCCAACGACCGGCATGCCAGTAACCGCGCGGGCGTATCTCTTACCCATCGTGACCTGGAGTGAACCTATGACGTCTGTGCTGGGCGCAGCATGGCGCAAGAGCGGCCGCTGCGAATCGGCCCACTGCGTGGAGGTCGCCGACCTCGGCACCACCGGAGTGGGTCTTCGAGACTCGGTGAGCCCGGCGCAGCATCTGGTCGTGTCGACGGAGGCGTTCCGAGCTTTCGTGGCCGGCGTGAAAACCGGAGAGTTCGACCTGCGCTGACCCCGTACGGATGAACGGGCTCCGGCCGGCACGCGACGACGACGTGCCGGCCTTTTGTCTACCCGGGCCGCGGACGTGAATGTGCGCGCGGGAGTGCCGGTCGTTCACGACTCATGGCATGTTCGTGAATTCGCGGATATGCCACAGTGATGAACGGGAACCGGAACTAGGCGTAAGGCGGTAGGCCATGTCCGAGAACCAACAGGACCGTCACTGGCGGCGGTCTTCCCGGTGCGAGTCCGGGCACTGTGTGGAAGTGTCCTTCGACGGTGAACTGGTCCTCGTGCGCAACTCGCGCGAGCCGAACGGCCCGTGGCTGACCTTCGACGCCGACGAGTGGCGGGCCTTCACGGCCGGCCTCGTGGCCGGAGAGCTGCGCGGCTGAGCAGCATCAATGCATGGCGTTGCCGACGATGGTCCACAGTCGCAGTGACGCCTCCCGGGCGCTGGGCCGCGCCTGCGAGTTCTTGTCCATGCAGGCGCGGCACAGGTCGGAGACGGCCTGCGGCAGGCCGGGCACGGCCAGCACCGGAGTCGGCGCCAGCCAGCGCAGTGCTGCCGGGCTCTGCGGGCTGCGGTTGCCGCCGGCGTACGGCGATTTGCCGGTGAGCGCCTGGTAGAGCAGCGCGCCCAGGGCGTACACGTCGTCGGAGGGGCTGGCGAACTCCGGGGTGGCCTTGCTGCCGATGAGCTCGGCCAGTCCGAAGTCGACCACCTTCGGCCCGGTAGTGGTGATCATGACGTTGCCGGGGGTCAGGTCACGGTGCACGACGCCGCGGCGGTGGGCCACCGCGAGCACGTCGGCGGCGGTGGCGGCGACCCGCACCGCGCCGGCCCAGGGCAGCGGCCCGTCCAGCAGCACGCTGGTCAGCGCCTCGCCCTTCAGCAGCTCCAGGGCCAGGTAGCCGATGTCGCGGCCGTCCGGCCCGGTCTCCACACCCACGTCGAGCACCTTGGGCACGTGGGGATGGCGCAGCCGGTCGGTCATCGCGGCCTCGTGCCGGATCAGCCCGGAGTAGCGGTCGTCGACCACCTTCACCGCGAGCCGGCGGCCCGCCGTCGCGTCGACGGCCTGGTACACAGTGGATACTCCGCCGCGCGCCAGAGGCCTGGTCAGCACGTATCGCCCTGCCAGCGCCGTACCGATCGGGACCTCCACGGGCGGGATTCTTCCGCAATCAACGACACAAAGCCATTGGACGTACTTGAAATCTTCGCTAAATGATTATCGGCCGACGCAGCTTCCCCACAGGCCACGCCGCTCGGTCCGAGCCTGCTCGACGGCGTCATGCAGCTCCTGCTGGCGCGCCAGGTCGGGCCGGATCGCGAGCTCGCGCACGGCTCCGCGGGCGGCCAGTTCCCCGTTGACGAAGCGGCCGTCGGCGGTCCACGCGTAGACCAGGCGGCGGCCGTACGGGTCGAGGCGCTGCTCGTCGGGCAGTAGCCACAGCCGGGAGCCGTTCGGAGCGAGTCGCCGCAGCTCGGCGCGGGCCGTGTCGGCCCAGCACTGGGGGCTGCCGTCGGCGCCGTGCAGTTCGGGGGCGTCGATGCCGAGCAGCCGCACCTGGACCGGTTCGGTGACGTCGATCACCGGACCCGGCTGATCGGCCGTGACCTGCAGCGAGTCGCCGTCCAGCGGGAAGTCCACACGCACCGGCTGCGCCCCGGCGGGCGGGCCGGTGGGGCGGGTCGACGGGCTGGGCGAGACCGTCGTGGCCGGGGGTGGGGTGTCGGGGCGGCCGTAGGCGTACCAGAGCCAGCCGCCTGCGGCGAGTGCGAGTACGACCAGCCAGAACAGCGTCGCGCGGTGCTCGCGCTCGCGCCTGGTTTGTCGCTTTTGCGCCACCGCATCATCGTCGCACCTCGGTCTGCCTACGCGCTCTAGCCGCCGCCTGGCTTGTAGGGCTGGGCGACCGGTGGGCGGTCGATGATGGGCGACCCGCGACGGCGGGGAACGGGGGCTGGACCGCGTGTGTCGGCGGTGGGCGTGATTTTGGTCGCGCACGATTCGGTTGTGCACAACCTGAATTGTCGTTAGGTTCGGGGCATGACTCCTCTTTACACGGCCGTCGCGACGGCCACCGGTGACGGACGTGACGGCAAGGTGCGCAGCTCGGACGGGCTGCTGGAGACGGCCGTGGCGACGCCCGCCGAGCTCGGCGGGGCCGGCGGGGCGACCAACCCGGAGCAGTTGTTCGCGGCCGGATACGCGGCCTGCTTCCACTCCGCGCTGCGCCTGGTCGCCCGGCGGGCCAAGGCCGACGTCGACGGCTCCGAGGTGACCGCGCACGTCGGGCTCGGCCGGGACGGCGCCGGATTCGGCCTGTCCGTCACCCTGGAGATCGCCCTGCCGGGCGTGCCCGCCGACACGGCACGGCAGCTCGTGGACACCGCGCACCAGGTCTGCCCGTACTCGAACGCCACCCGTGGCAACATCGACGTCCAGCTCGTGCTTCGCTGAGACCATGACCCGCGCCGACCGCCCCGACCCCGGTGACCTGGACCTGCAGAAACAGGTCTGCTTCGCGCTGTACGCCGCCAGCCGTGCGCTTACCGCGGTCTACCGTCCGGTGCTGGAACGGCTCGGCCTGACCTATCCGCAGTACCTGGTGATGCTGGTGCTCTGGGAGCGGGGGCAGACGTCGGTCAAGGCGCTGGGGGAGTCCCTCCAGCTCGACTCGGGCACGCTGTCCCCGCTGCTCAAACGCCTGGAGGCGGCCGGTCTGGTGGACCGGGCCCGCGATCCGCGCGACGAGCGCTCCGTCGTGGTCAGCCTCACCCCGGCCGGCGATCGGCTGCGCGAGCAGGCCACCGGCATCCCGCGGGCGATCGCCGAGGCGACCGGCGTGCCCGCTTCCGAACTCGCCTACCTGCGTGACACGCTGCGCAAGATCACTGAGGCGGCCACGGCCGCCCCGGACAAGGAGACGACGTGACCGTCGGACGTGAGATCCACCTGGCTTCGCGCCCCGTGGCGATGCCCACCCCGGACAACTTCCGCCTGGTGGAGGTGGCGGTGCCGGAGCCCGCCGAGGGCCAGGTCAAGGTACGCAATCTGGTGATGTCGGTGGACCCGTACATGCGCGGGCGGATGAACGACGTGAAGTCGTACGTGCCGCCGTTCGCGCTGGACGCGGTGCTCGACGGCGGGGCCGTCGGCGAGGTCGTCGAGTCGCGCTCACCCGACCTGAAGCCCGGTGACCTGGTGCTGCACGGTTACGGCTGGCGCGAGTGGGCGGTGGACGACGCGCGCCGCTTCCGCAAGCTCGACCCCGTCGCCCCGCCGAGCGCGTTCCTCGGCGTGCTCGGCATGCCGGGCCTGACCGCGTACGTCGGGCTGCTCGACATCGCCGCGATGAAGCCCGGTGACACGGTGTTCGTGTCCGGCGCGGCCGGGGCGGTCGGCAGCCTGGTCGGCCAGCTCGCCCGGCTCAAGGGCGCCGCGCGCGTGATCGGCAGCGCCGGGAGCGCGGCGAAGGTCGCCCACCTCACTGATGACCTCGGCTTCGACGCCGCGTTCAACTACCGCGACGGCGACGTGTCCCAGCTGCTCAAGCAGGCCGCACCGGACGGGATCGACGTCTACTTCGACAACGTCGGCGGCGACCACCTCACCGCGGCCATCGCGCGGGCCAAGCCGTTCGCGCGGTTCGCGCTGTGCGGCGCGATCTCGGCGTACAACGAGCCGGTGCCGGGGCCGGACAACATGACCCTGATGATCGGCAAGCGGCTCACCATGCGCGGCTTCATCGTCAGCGACCACAACGAGCGCATGCCGGACCTGATCCGCGAGGTCGGCGCCTGGTACGCGGCCGGAGATATCAAGGCCGAGGAGACCGTGGTCGAGGGGCTGGAGAACGCGCCGGAGGCGTTCACGGGCCTGCTGCGCGGGGCGAACACCGGCAAGATGGTGGTGAAACTCTAGCTGTACGGCGGGTCGTCACGGGGCATCGCACAGCGTGACAGGTCACCTAGGATGCCCCGGTGACGATCATCCCGGCCGCCGCGGTCCCCTCGTTCGACCGCGCCGCGCCCTTCCCCGAGGTGCAGGCCGTGCAGGCCTGGTGCCGCCAGGGCGACTGGGACTCGGTCGCCCGCCACTTCGCGCAGCTGCCGACGGCCGATGCCGTCTACTTCAACGCGCGGGCCGTCGCCGAGGTGCCCGGCGTGACGACCTTCGCCGGTGAGGTGGCGCAGGCGCAGCCCAGCGCGATCCTGCCGAAGCTGCTGCTCGGGGCACGTGCCATCGAGCTGGCCTGGGAGGCGCGCACCGGGGCCCAGGCGCAGCACGTCAGCCAGGAGCAGTTCGCCGAGATGCACGAATTCCTGCGCTTCGGTGAGGAGAGGCTGCTGGAGGTCACCGCCCGGGATCCCGGCAACGGTGCCGCGTGGGCCATGCGCATCGTCAACGCGCGCGGTCTGGAGCTGGGCCAGGCCGAGGCGCGCCGGCGGTACGACCGGCTGGCCATGCACCACCCCCACATGTTCTTCGCGCAGACGCAGCTGCTGCAGCAGCTCTGCCCCAAGTGGGGCGGATCCTGGGAGGCGGCGTTCGGGTTCGCGCGGCAGTGCGCCGCCGCCGCTCCCGAGGGCAGTGTGAACGCGCTGCTCATCCCCGAGGTGCACATGGAGTACTGGGCCACGCTGCGCGGCGCCGACCGGGACAACTACCTGCGCCGGCCCGAGGTGCTGCGGGAGGTCGCCGAGGCCGCGCTGCGCTCGGTGCTGCAGCCGTCGTTCCGGCCGGTGTACGGCTGGGTCAGCGCGCACAGCCACTTCGCCTGGGTGTTCAGCCTCGCCGGGGACCACCGGCGGGCCGCCGTGCACTTCCGCGCCCTGGGCGGGTTCGCGAGCGAGTACCCCTGGACCTACCTCGGCGACGCCGGGCAGCAGTTCGCCAAGCACCGCGACCTCGCGTTGAAGGAGGGCTGACCCGTGGTCGAGGCGATCGAGATCGACGGCGTGCCCACGCTGTTCGCGCCGTCGGCGGGGCGGACCGCGGCCGGGCTGATCTTCCGGGTCGGCCAGGCCGACGAGACGCTGCCGCTGCACGGCATCACGCACCTGGTCGAGCATCTGGCGCTGCACGACAGCGGGCTGTCCGACTACCACTACAACGGCGAGACGGCGTCGGTGTACACCCACTTCCACCTGCGCGGCAGTGAGTCCGATGTGGTCGGCTACCTGGGCAAGGTATGCGACGGGCTCGCCGACCTCCCGATGCACCGGCTGGAGACCGAGAAGGAGATCCTGCGCACCGAGAGCCGCACCCGCGGCGGCACCTCGGCGCTGCCGCTGTGGCGGTACGGCGCGCAGGGCTACGGCCTGCCCAGCTACCCGGAGTGGGGGCTGGCCCGGCTGCGCCCGGAGGATCTGCGCTGGTGGGTGGAGAACTACTTCACCCGGGAGAACGCCGTGCTGTGGATCGCGGGCGAGCGGGTCCCGGACGGGCTGCGCCTGCGATTGCGGCCGGGGGCGCGCCGCCCGGTGCCCGTGCCGACCTCGGCCCTGCCGCAGACCCCCGCCTGGTACACCGGTGACGACACCAGTGTCGTGTTCAGCGCGGTGGTCCGCCGCAGCACGGCGGCCAGCGTCTACTCCGGAGTGCTGGAACGGGAGCTGTTCCGCGACCTGCGCCAGGAGGGCGGCTACTCCTACACCGCGTCCACGTCGTACGACCCCCGCGGCGACGGCTACGCGACGGTCACCGCGTACGCGGACGCGCTGCCCGAGAAGCAGGGAGCGGTGCTGGGCGGGTTCGTCGACGTGCTGGCCCGGCTGCGTTACGGGACCATCGACCCGGCGAGCGTCACCGCCGTACGCAACAAGTCCCTGGAGAACCTGAACCACCCGGAGATCGAGGCGGCACGCCTGCCCGGACACGCGCTCAACCTGCTGACCGGCCAGCGCAACCTGACCGTGGACGAGCTGCGCGCCGAACTGGCGGCGGTCACCGCCGAGCAGGTGTACGCCGTCGCGGTCGAGGCCGCCGACACCGCGCTGCTGCAGACGCCGCACCGCACCACGGCCGACTGGGCAGGCTACGCCGCCGCGCCGACCTCGTCGGAGTGCCAGGCCGACGGCCGCCGCTACGCCCACCGCGAGGACGGCGAGGTCGCGCTGGTGATCGGGCCGGAGGCGGTGAGCATCGTGCGCGAACACTCCTGCTCCACGGTCCACTACGCCGACTGCGCGGCCATGATGAGCTGGCCGGACGGCGCGCGTCGGCTCATCGGCAACGACGGCATCGTGCTGCACCTGGAACCCGCGATGTGGGCCATGCCGTACCAGGAGATCGGCGCGCTCGACGCCGGCGTCGGCCCGGCCCGGCACCTCCCGCAACCCGCGCGCGACCCGGCCTCGATCCCGCGGCCGGCCGCCGCCGCACCCGCTGCCGCCCCGCCCGCCCCCGACGGCGGGAACGTCGGCGAGATCATCGCGATGGTGCTGCTCGGCCTCGTGGCTCTCGGCCTCGGCCTGCTCACCCTGCCGCTGACGATCGTCGCGATCGTCTCCGGCGGCGCCGATTCGATCGACTGGGCGTTCCTCGGCTGCCTGGCCGTCCTCACCGGCCTGTTCGCGACACCCGTCGTGATGCTGCTGCGCCGCCGGAGGCGGCGGCGATGACGAAGGGCGCCGTCCGGGATCCCGGACAGCGCCCTTCGTACGGACCGGTCAGCCCTTGAGCTTGCCCGTGCGGGCCGGCTCGAAGTTGGCGATACAGGTGATCGCGCGGTCGCCGCGGGCCCAGCTCTCGGCGGTCGGGTAGAGGAAGTACGTGTCCACGTCCGGGTCGTCCACGGCGTCGGGGGCGTACGACTTGAGCAGGTCCGCGCAGCGCGGGTCGGCCTTCTTCTCGATCGCGTCGACACCCGGGAACGTGGTCTCGGTCAGCTTGAACTCGGCGTAGACCTCGCCGTCGTGCGGCTCGCTGCACGGCACGACCGGCAGCTCCTCGATCTCCTCTTCGGTGCTCAGGTCGTTGAGGCAGTCGCCGATGCGCAGCGAGTACACGGAGGTGTCGTCGCCCGTGCCGCTGGTGCCGGTCGTGCTGTCGTCGTTGGCGGCGATGATCGCGACGCCGATCACGCCGCAGATGACCAGCGACCAGAGCGTGCTGAGGACCAGGCCGGCGACGGCCATGCCCTTGCCGCCCTGGTTGCGCTTCTTGATCTGCGACAGCGCGACGAAGCCGAAGATGAAGCCGAGCAGGACGCCGCCCATGACCCCGAAGATCAGCGAGGCGATGGCGAAGCCGTTGGTGCCCGACTTCGGCGGCGGCAGCTGCTGGTAGGGCACGCCGTAGCCGCCCGGGGGCGTCTGCTGCGGGGGAGCGCTGTAGGGCTGGCTCGCGGCGTACTGCGGGCCGGCGCCGTACTGCTGTCCGGTGCCGTACTGGGGAGCGGCGCCGTAGGGCGCGTAGGGGTCCGCGGGCGGACCGGACTGCGGCGCGGCCGGCGGCGGTGCCGGAACCTGCGGGTATGGCGGCTGCCCGTATGGCGGCGGCGTCGGTTCAGGTGAGGGGTAGTTCACCGACGGAAGCTACCACTGACGGGCGACACCATGTGGACAGGTTTTCGCAGACCACGGGGCACCTGAGTGCCTGCCGCGGGGTGGAGTGGAGATGGTGCGCCCGGCAGGACTCGAACCTGCGACCTGAGGATTAGAAGGCCCCTGCTCTATCCAGCTGAGCTACGAGCGCGCGATTGAAGGCTACCGCGCGAGACGACCGGCGTGATCGGCTACCCGGCGGAAGTTGACCACGATCCTAGGGCAGCGACACGCCCGCCGAACAGCGACTTGTATTCATGCTCGAACTGATGCGCCGGTCAGCCCAGCTGGGTTCGGAGCCACCGGCCGGACTCGGCGAAGAAGCGGTCGCGAGCGGGCTGTCGGGACAGGGACAGATCGTGCTTGCCGCCCTCGATGCGCGCCAGCGTGACGTCGCGGCCCAGCGCGGGCGCCCACCGCACGATGTGGTCCACGTTGAGCACCGCGTCGGCCTCGTGTGCCTGCTCCGACCACGTGCGCTGGCGGTACGAGGCCGTCGAGCAGCCGACGAACACCGGCACCCGCAGGTCGAGCCCGGCGTGCAGGCGGCGCTGGCCGCTGCGGATCGCCTTGAGCCAGGCCACCCGGACCGGGAAGCCGTTCACGGGTTTCCAGTCGACCCGGTAGTCCCACTCGCCGTCGTGGTCGCGGTGCAGGCTGCGGCCGTACAGGCCGGGCAGCTTCAACGGCACCACCCGGTACGGCGCGCGCTGCGCCAGCGAGCCGACCGCCGACACCGCCGGGCGGCGCAGCAGCCAGGGCGCGTTGAAGTCGAAGAACGGGCTGTTCAGCAGCAGCCCGTCGACGAGCCCCGCGTCGGCGCGGGCGTGCGCCCACAGCGAGGAGATCAGCCCGCCGGTCGAGTGCGCGGCGACCACCAGCGTGTCGTGGCCGTCCTCCGCCCGGATGATCCGTGCCGCCTCGTCCAGCTCGGGGAAGTATTCGTCCATGCTGCGGGTGAAGTTCGGCGTCTGGTGGTCGAGCAGGCTGCGGCCGTACTTGCGCAGGTCGAGGGCGTAGAAGTCGTAGCCGCGTTCGACGAAGAAGTCGGCGACGTGGGTCTGGAAGAAGTAGTCGGTGAAGCCGTGCAGGTGCAGCACCGCGCGGCGGCTGGTCCCAGAGGCGCGGCGGCTGACCAGCGTGGCGACGACCCTGCCCTGGTCGTCGTCGGGCAGTTCGATGACCCGTTGCCGGTAGGGCTCGCCCAGGATGTCCGTCTGCACGCGCCTATGTTACCGCGAAGTAGGGGTCGCCTTAACAGATCAACTTCATGATCAGGCGGTTATCCCCAAGCGGCCCGCCGTCCACAGGGCGCGACGGCGGTCGATGGCCCGGACCGCGGCTCCTGGCGCACCCTCGGTGGCATCGGATGCCGAGAGGAGAAAAGCAGTGTTCGACACGAACGTCACGATCGTCGGCAATGTTCTCACCGCGCCGGAGTGGCGGCGCACCAGCCAGTCCGGGCAGCTCGTGGCCAACTTCAAGGTGGCCTCCACGGCCCGCCGGCTGGACCGGGCCAACAACCGCTGGGTCGACGGGAACAGCCTGCGCGTGCGCGTCAACTGCTGGCGCCGGCTCGCCGAGGGCGTCGCCAGCTCGGTCATGGTCGGCGACCCCGTCGTGGTCGTCGGCCGGCTCTACACCCGGGACTGGATCGACGAGGACGGCCAGCGCCGCGTGATGTACGAGCTGGAGGCGGCGGCGGTCGGCCACGACCTGTCCCGGGGCCGGGGCAAGTTCGCCCGGACCAAGCCGAGCACCGCGACCAGCGCGCTCGACGACGGCACGGGCGAGGACCGGGTGGGCGGCGAGCAGACCGAGGCCGCGCCGGACATGCGGATCGGCCCGGACCCGAACGACCCATTGTTCGCCGATGACGACGACGCGTCCTTCGGCGGGGCGTTCGACCTCGACGCGATCTCCTCGCTGCGCGGCGGCGGCCTGCAGGCCGAGCTCGTCACCGGCGAGCAGGACGCCGAAGAGGAGGACGACGACCTCGACGACGACGAGGCGGCGGCCCGCTCGCGCGTGCCCGTCGCGGCGTAGACCCGGGGGAGGGGAGGGGCGACCGGCGGGCATGCGAGGGGGAGGCCGGTCGCCCCGCTCCCGAAGGAGGACCACAGCATTCCCCTAGGCTGGGAGCATGAGCGGGATCTTGATCGCCGGCACGACCTCCGACGCCGGCAAGAGCGTGCTGACCGCCGGAGTGTGCCGCTGGCTGCACCGTCGCGGTGTGCGGGTCGCCCCGTTCAAGGCGCAGAACATGTCGAACAACTCGGCGGTGGTCGTCGACGCGTCGGGCCGTGGCGGCGAGATCGGGCGGGCGCAGGCACTTCAGGCCGTCGCCAGCGGGCTGGAGCCGCAGGTGCGGTTCAACCCGGTGCTGCTCAAGCCCGGCAGCGACCACACCAGCCAGGTCGTGCTGCTGGGGCAGGCGGTGGACACCATCGACGCGGCGAACTTCCGGCGGCTGAAGTCGGCCATGTCCGGGGCCGCGTTCGCCGCCTACGACGAACTGCGCGCCGAGTACGACGTGGTGGTCTGCGAGGGCGCGGGCAGCCCGGCGGAGATCAACCTCCGGGACCACGACTACGTGAACATGGGGCTGGCCCGGCACGGGCGCATGCCGACGATCGTGGTCGGCGACATCGACCGCGGTGGTGTGTTCGCGGCCATGTTCGGCACCGTCGCCCTGCTCGACGCCGAGGACCAGGCACTGGTCGCCGGATTCGTGGTCAACAAGTTCCGGGGCTCGCGAAGCCTGCTGCAGCCCGGCGTGGACATGATCGAGGCGGCCACCGGCCGGACCGTGTACGGCGTGCTCCCGTTCGATGTGGACCTGTGGCTCGACGCCGAGGACGCGCTCGCGTACGGGCGGGTGCTCGGGCGGCCCGGCCCGGCCAGGGGGCAGGAGTGGCTGCGGGTCGCCGTGGTGCGGCTGCCGCACATCTCCAACGCCACCGACGCCGAAGCCCTGGCCTGTGAGCCCGGGGTGAGCGTCCGGCTGACCGTCGAACCGGGCGAGATCGCCGACGCCGACCTGGTCGTGCTGCCCGGCACCAAGGCGACCGTGGACGACCTGCGCTGGCTGCGGGACACCGGCCTGGACCGGGCGGTGCTCGCGCACGCCCGTGCCGGGCGGCCGCTGCTGGGCATCTGCGGCGGCTTCCAGATGCTGTCCGAGCAGATCGCCGACGAGGTGGAGAGCCGCCGGGGCGAGGTGGCCGGGCTCGGCCTGCTGCCGGTGCGCATCGTGTTCGCGTCCGACAAGACGCTGTCCCGGCCGGCCGGTCAAGCGCTCGGCGCGGACGTGCGCGGCTACGAGATCCATCACGGGCGGGTGGCGTACCGCGATCCGGCGCTGGCGTCGCTGATCACCCTGTCCGACGGCGAGACCGAGGGGGTGGCCGCGGGCAACGTGTTCGGCACGCACTGGCACGGCGCGTTCGAGTCCGACGAGTTCCGCCGCCGCTTCCTCACCCTGGCCGCGGGCCTGGCCGGGCGGCACGGGTTCGAGGTCGCGCCGGACACGAGCTTCGCCGCCATGCGGGAGGCCACCGTGGACCGCCTCGGCGACCTGGTCGAGGAGCACCTGGACACCGAGGCGCTCTGGCAGCTCATCGAAAAGGGAGCCCCGGCGGGCCTGCCGTTCCTCCCGCCCGGCGCGCCCTCCCTCGCATGACCCGCCCCCGCCCCTCGCTCCGCCCCGCTCCGGGTCTGCCTTGCACTTTCGGGGAGACTGCATGAATTCCGGTGCTGATACCTGCAGTTTCCCTGAAGCTGCCGAGTGACTGAGCCGGAGGGTGCGCCGGAGAGGAGGGTGTGGTGACGACTGAGGAGGTGGCGCGGGTGTTGGCGGCGCCGCCGCGGCTCGGGCGTAGCCGGTTGGTGCTGGTCGACGGGCCGAGTGGGGCGGGGAAGACCTTCTATGCGGCGCGGCTGGCGCAGGCGCTGGGCGAGCGGTCCGTTGCCGTGGTGCACACCGACGACCTGCTCGACGGCTGGGACGACCAGTTCACCTACTGGGCACGGCTGGAGCGGCAGGTGCTCGCGCCGATCCGGCTCGGCGCGCCGGGCGGCTACCACCCGTACGACTGGCACCTGCGGCGCTTCGGCACCGAGTGGGTCACCGTGTGGCCCGCCGAGATCGTGATCGTCGAGGGGGTCGGCAGTGCCCGCGCGGAGGGCCGGGCCTGGGCCAGCCTCACCGTGTACGTCGACGCCCCGGCGCGGGTGCGCCGGGCCCGCAGCGTACTGCGCGACGGTCCGGCGATGCAGCCGGCGCTGCGCGCGTGGCGGCGGCGGGAGGCGATCCATTTCGCCGCCGACGGCACCGCAGCGCTCGCCGACGTGCGGATCGACGGCGCGGGCTGACCGGCGGCACCGGCCCCCGCCGGCCCGCGGCTGCGCGGACCCGGAGCGGCGGCGGCCGCGCGTCGGCCACGACGCAACGGGCCGATCGCCGTGCAGGTCGTCCCAGGGCCGTGACAGGATCATCCTCATGACGACCCTCACTGTTGATGAGCTGCGCGCTGCGATCGAGCGCGAGCTCCCGGGGGTACGGGCCGACCTCGAGACGCTCGTACGCATCCCCGGCATCGCCTTCGACGGCTTCGACTTCGCCCCGCTGGAGCGTTCCGCCCAGGCGGTTGCCGAACTCATGCGCGGCGTCGGGCTCGACGTGCAGGTCAGCCGGATCGGCGACGGGCACCCCGCGGTCATCGGCCGCCGCCCCGCCCCGGCCGGAGCGCCGACCGTCCTGCTCTACGCCCACCACGACGTGCAGCCGGTCGGTGACCTGAGCAAGTGGGAGTCCGACCCGTTCGAGCCGACCGAGCGCGACGGACGCCTCTACGGCCGCGGCGCCGCCGACGACAAGGCCGGCGTCATGGCGCACATCGCGGCGCTGCGCGCGTTCGGCTGCGGCACCGACGACGACCGGCTGCCGCTGGGTGTGGTCGTGTTCGTCGAGGGTGAGGAGGAGTTCGGCTCCGACTCGCTGCCCGCGCTGCTGGAGAAGCACAAGACCGAGCTCGCCGCCGACGTCATCGTGATCGCCGACTCCGGCAACTGGGACATCGGCGTGCCCGCGCTGACCACCTCGCTGCGCGGCATCGTGAACAGCTTCGTCGACGTGCAGGTGCTGGGGTCGGCCGTGCACAGCGGCATGTACGGCGGCCCGGTCCCCGACGCGCTGACCGTGCTGTGCCGGATGCTGGCCACGCTGCACGACGAGAACGGCGACGTCGCGGTGCCCGGCCTGGTCAGCGGTGAGGCCGCGCCGCTGGACTACCCGGTGGACCGTTACCGCGCCGAGGCGGGCATCCTCGACGGCGTCGAGCTGATCGGCACCGGCCGCATCGTCGACCGGATGTGGACCAAGCCGGCGCTGGCGGTGCTCGGCATCGACGCCCCGCGTACGGCCGAGGCGCCCAACGCGCTGGTCCCTGCGGCCCGCGCCAAGCTGAGCCTGCGGCTGGCCCCCGGCGACGACCCGAAGTCGGCGTACCAGGCGCTCACGGCACACCTGGAGAAGCACGCGCCGTGGGGTGCGAAGGTCAGCTTCGAGTTCGAGCACGACGGCAACCCGTGCGTGATCGACGCGACCGGCAAGTACTTCGACGCGGCCCGCTCGGCGTTCGCGACGGCCTGGGACGGCACCGAGCCGGTCGAGATCGGCGTGGGCGGCTCGATCCCGTTCATCGCGACCTTCCAGGAGATGTTCCCGGGGGCGTCGATCCTGGTCACCGGTGTGGAGGACCCGCACGCGAAGGCGCATGGGCCGAACGAGAGCCTGCACCTGGGCGAGTTCGCGCGGGTCTGCCTCGCCGAGGCGCTGCTCCTGCACAACGTGGCCGAGGCCGCCAAGTCCTGATCCGGGCTTTTTGTCGACGTTGGCCTATTGCATCGAGTTCGATCGACCCGTATTCGATGTGATAGGCCAACGTCGATTCGAATGGGCCCCGGTGGGCCGCTACAGAGCGGCCAGTGAGCGGGCGTAGTTCACCTGAGCGTGGATGTGGGCCACCACGCGCTGATCGGTCACCGGGATGCGGATCACGTACTGCCGCGGGCCGTTGGTGATGAGGACCTGCACCGTGCCGCTGTACCGAGTCTCCTTGGCGAGCAGGAAGAGCAGGCTCAGGAAGCAGACCAGGAAGAAGCCCACGACCGCGCAGACCACCGCCCAGGCGGGGATGCGCTGCTGGGAGTGCCACTGGTCGCTGACCGTCCACTGCGAACCGCGCAGCGGGATCTCGCCCGACGGTGTGTGAATGGTGGTCGAGCTGACCGACACCTCACCGAGCTGCACCAGCACCGGCCCAGGCCCGGCGGCCGGCCGCCCCGGGGGCGTGGCCGGGGGACGGGTCGCCGGAGCCGGCTCGTTCGGCAGCTGCAACCGCGGTGGCGCGGGCTGCGTGGCCCGAGCCGCGGGCGGCGGCGCGACAGGCGGGACGGACGGCGCCACGGGCGCGACCGGAGGCGTCGAGACCTGCGCGGATCCCACGGCGGGTGCGGAGGAGATGGGTGCGGTGGGCGCGAGCGGTGGGGCGGGTGGCGCGACCGGGGGGCTGGAGACCTGCGCCGATCCGACGGCGGGTGCCGAGGAGATCGGGGCGGTGGGCGCGAGCGGTGGGGCGGAAGGCGCGACCGGAGGGCTGGAGACCCGCGCCGATCCCACGGCGGGTGCCGACGAGATCGGCGCGGTGGGCGCGAGCGGTGCCACGGCCGACGGGATCGTGGGAGCCGAGACCTGCGCGGATCCGACAGCGGGCGCGACCGGGCGAGTGGAGACCTGTGCGGAACCCACCGCCGGCGCGGAAGGGGCCGGCGGTGCGGGGACCTGTGCCGAGCCCACGGCAGGGGCGGCCGGGAAGGGCTGCGTCGGGTCGGCCGGGGGTGCGGGCGGGGTGGCGACGTAGACCACCGGCATGGTGGGCTGGGCCGGGGGTTCGCTCGGTGGAGCAGCGACGGGGACCTGAGCCGCGCCGGGCATCTCGGCCCGGGCACGCGCGCCGAAGGCCGCCAGCGGCTCGGTCGGCAGCGGCAGGGTGGGCGGCAGGTCGGGGGTCGGCTTGTCGGGCTGCTCGTCGGTCACACCGGCACGATAGCCGCTGGCCCGCAACGGCATCAGCGCTCACCGGGGTGACCGCCCGTGCACAGCCCGGTGTCCGGCAGCGCCGTGCACACCGGACGGTCGGGCACAGCGGCCGGGATGAGAACCGATCCCGCTACGTCGGAGCAGCTCAGGCGGGCGTCACGGCGTCGGCGGGCGCAGATTCCGGGTCGAGGTCAGGGTCCGGACCCGTGCCGGACTCCGCTGCGGCCTGCTGTTCGCGCAGGTCCTTGCGAGCCAGATAGGCGACGCCGACCAGGGCGCCGGCTGCGAAGATCCACCACTGCACCGCGTAGCCGAGGTTGAGCCAGTCGTTCTCGTGGCCGACCTCGATCGCGGTGAGGCCCTGCGCGCCGGGGGTGTCGGCGTCGGCGAGCACGTACGCGCCGAGCACCGGGTAGGGGAGCTTCTCCGCGATCGCGGGCACGCTGACGCGGCGGGTCTCCCAGTGGCCGTTGCGCTGGTCGACGCCGCTCGCGCCGGACTCGGTCAGGTGCACCCGGCCGACGACGGTGACGGTGCCGCTCGGCGCGGCGGGGAACCGCGGCGCGACGGTGATGCCGTCGGGGTGCGGCGGCACCCAGCCGCGGTCGACGAGCAGCGCCGAGCCGTCGGCCAGCAGCAGCGGCGTGAGGATCTCGTAGCCGACCGTGCCGTCGACGGTGCGGTTGCGGACCAGGATCTCCTGCGTGGTGTCGTACCGCCCGGTCGTGGTGACCCGGGTCCAGGCCGCGCCCTCCCCGGGTCCCGGCGCCGCGCCCTTGCCGGTGGCGGGGGCCAGGACGTCGCCCACCGGCACCGGGGTGACCACGGTGCTGGCGTCGATCCGGTCGTTGATCGCGCTGCGCAGCTCGTACCGGCTCCACTGCCAGCGGCCGAGCAGCACCATCACGAAGGAGGCGAGCAGGGCGACGGCGAAGACGGTCAGCCAGCGGCGGGTGAGGAGGGCGTGCACCCGGGCAGTTTACCTATGCCCTGAGCTGTGAGTTCTGTCACGGCCGATCGGTGGAGCGGTCACTCGGGCGACCGGTTGGGCCAGCGGGTATGGTGCAGCTTCGGACAGCGGCCGCGCGTCCGTGAAACAGCACCTGTGTTCCGCCGAGGCGGCCGCCCTTACGCCTGGAGTCCTCGTATGCCTGCCAACGATCCCGGTGTGGCCGGGCTGGGCAACGTCGCCGTGCGCCGTTTTCCGACGATGACGGTGCAGACCCCGCGGCTGGACGTGCG
Source organism: Catellatospora sp. NPDC049133 (assembly GCF_040648455.1). Classification (NCBI taxonomy): domain Bacteria; kingdom Bacillati; phylum Actinomycetota; class Actinomycetes; order Micromonosporales; family Micromonosporaceae; genus Catellatospora; species Catellatospora sp. NPDC049133. Next base: position 59,417 of record NZ_JBEZDT010000030.1, on the reverse strand, counting down.
GCCGCTGCTGGCCGCCGACGCCGACCCGGTCACGGAGATCTTCGCGGACAAGCAGACGCAGCGCTGGCTGCCGTTCCCGAAGGAGTTCGGGCAGATCGACGGGCGCTCGTGGTGCACGGAGATGGCGGGCGAGCGCCGCGACAGCGGGGCGGGCGACCACTACGGCATCGTGCGGCGCGAGGACCAGCGCCTGGTCGGCTGCCTGTGGACGAAGCGCACGGACTGGGTCGGCCGGGTCACCGAGATCTCGTACGCGGTCTCCGCGGACACCCGGGGGCTGGGCATGGCTCCGGAGGCGGTGGACGCGCTGACCCTGGCGCTGGTGCTGGAGCACGGCTTCCAGCGCATCGAGCTGCGGGTGGCCCCGGGCAACACGGCCTCGCGCCGGGTGGCCGAGAAGGCGGGCTTCACCTACGAGGGCCTGCTGCGCAACGCCGGATACGTGCACAGCGGCCGGGTGGACCTGGAGGTCTGGTCGATCGTCGCGGCCGACCTGCGCTGAGGCGGGCAACGCGAAGGGGCCCCGCCGATCGGCGGGGCCCCTTCGCTGTGTGAGCCGTTCAGTTCTTCTTCTTTTTCTTCATCTTCGGCAGGTTCGCCGGCTTCTTGCCGAGGATGTTGTCCGACGGCGGCGTGAACTGCTGCACGTCCTTGCCCTTGAGCGCGTCCTTCAGGGTGTACGCCACGGTCTCGATCGGCTTCCAGGAGTTGTAGTCGCCGGTGGCGTGGAACGGGTTGTCCGGATCGGCCATGAACGACGCCGCGGCCAGTTCCTTGGTGAAGCCGACGAACCAGGCGGCGCGGGTGTCGTCGGTGGTACCCGTCTTGCCGGCGACCGGGCGGTCGACCATGCCGTACACGCCGGGCGCCGTGGACCAGCCGCCGCAGGCACCCTTGGCCGCGCCGTACCCGGTGACGCAGCGCATCGCGTCGGTGGCGGCACGGGCCACGTCCTTGCTGACCTCCTGCCGGCAGCGCGGCGTCGCGACCGGCACCTGCTTGCCCTTGACGTCCATCATCGCCGGGGTGCCGTCGGGCTTGACGATCCCGGTGACGGGCAGCGCCTCGCAGAACTTGCCGTCGGCGGCCATCGTGGCGTACGCGTTGGCCATCTCCAGCGGCGTGGTGTCCGCGACGCCGAGGGTGAACGAGCCCCAGGTCTTGGACTTGCCCGGCGAGGCCTGCAGCTTGTCGATGTCGGTGCGCCATTTCAGGCCGAGCCGCTCGGCCATGCGGACCGCCTTGTCCGCGCCGACCTTCTGCTCCAGCTGCACGAAGTACGTGTTGACCGACTTGCCGAAGCCCGACCACATGGCGTGGTTGCCGGTCATCGAGCCGCTCGCGTTGGACGGGCACCAGTGCCCGCCGCCGCAGGAGCCGCGCTCGCCCCAGCCGGCGAAGTACTGCGACTTGTAGCGGTGCGGCGCGTAGAACCAGGTGTTCATCTTCATGCCGGCGTCGAGCGCGGCGACCATCGTGAAGATCTTGAACGTCGAGCCTGCCTGGTATCCGGGCAGGTTGCCGCCGCCGAGCAGCGGGTTCACCGTGTTCGGGTAGTTGCCCTTGATCTTGCCATACCGCTTGGGGTCGGTGTGCGCCCCGTTGCCCGCCTGGTCGAGCGAGTACGTGCGGTTCACCGCCATCGCCTTGACCAGCCCGGTGCCGGGCTGCACGACCACCTCGCCCAGGGCGTACGCGCTGCCGATCGGCTGGCGCTTGGTGACGTGCTCCATCGCGATGTCCTGGACCTTCGGGTCCAGCGAAGTGGTGATCTTGTAGCCACCGCGGCGCAGGTTGTCCTCGCGCTCGCCGGGGTTGGCCCCGAAGGCGGGCTGCGACAGCCACCAGTTCTTGAACATGTCGCAGAAGAAGCCCCAGCTGTTGTTCTTCTTGGCGACCGCGATGCAGTCGTTCGGCGGCTCGGTGATCTTGAGCTTGATCGGCTCCTTCTTCGTGGTCTCCGCGACCGCGGGAGTGATGTAGCCGAGTTCGGCCATGCGGTCGATCACGTAGTTGCGCCGCTGGGTGGCCGCCGTCTGGTCGCTGCCCGCCGGGTCGTACGCCGTCGGCGCCTTGACCAGGCCCGCCAGTGTCGCCGACTCGGCCAGCGTCAGGTCCTGCGGCAGCTTGGAGAAGAAGATCTGCGCCGCGGCGAAGACGCCGTACGCGCGGTGTCCGAAGTAGGCCACGTTCAGGTAGCGCTCCAGGATGTCGGTCTTCGACATCTCCTTCTCGACCTTGATGGCCAGCCGCGCCTCGCGGATCTTGCGGATGGGGGTCTGCTCGGTCGCCGCCATGACCTCGCTGGGGGTCTGCGCGCCGTCGCGCAGGGCCATGCGCACGTACTGCATGGTCAGGGTCGACGCGCCCTGGGACACCTCGCCCGCGGTGTGGTTGGCCACGAAGGCGCGGGCGATGCCCTTGGCGTCGACGCCGTTGTGCTCGTAGAAGCGCCCGTCCTCACTGGCCACGATCGCCTTGCGGATGTTCTCCGAGATGCTCGCGATCGGCGTGTACTTGCGATGTTCCTCGTAGAAGTTCGTGAGCAGCGTCTTGCCGTCCGAGGCGTACACGTAGCTGGTCTGCGCCGGCGGCAGGCTCTTGAGTTCCGAGGGCAGCGAGTCGTAGAAATCTGCGCCGGCCTTCAGTCCCAGGCCGCCGACGGCGGCGAGGGGGTAGGTGACCGCGGCTACGACGACGCCCGCGATCAGGCCCGACCGCAGGATCGGCGCGAGACGTCCAGTGGCGGAAATTGCACCTTTTAGGCGGCTAAGCGGCTTCACCCTACAAAGGTAGGACAAACTACTCAGAAGAAGGATTCAAAGCAGTAAAAGACGCGACGATTTCTGCCCCCGAGTCGGCATCGCGACAGTCGACATGGTGAGGTGAGGTCGTGACGAGTGAGCTGTTGGGCTTAACGATCGAGGCGGTCCGTCCGCTCGACGCCGCCGCGATGAACCAGGCCCGCGAACTGCAGGCCCGGCTGACCAAGCCGGCCGGATCGCTGGGTGAGCTGGAGGAACTGTCGGTGCGCCTGGCCGGCCTGACCGCGGTCTGCCCGCCGCCGATGCTGGACTCGGCCCAGCTGGCGATCTTCGCCGGTGACCACGGGGTGCACGCGCAGGGCGTGACGCCGTGGCCGCAGGAGGTCACCGCACAGATGGTGGCCAACTTCCTGGCCGGCGGCGCGGCGGTGAACGCGTTCGCCCGGCAGACCGGCGTCACGGTGACCGTGGTCGACATCGGGGTCGCCGCCGACCTGCCTGCGGCCGCGGGCCTGGTCTCGGCCAAGGTCCGCGCCGGCACCCGGGACATGACCGGCGAGCCCGCGATGACCCGCGCCGAGGCGCAGGCCGCGCTGGAGGTCGGCATCCAGACCGCGTACGCGATGATCGACGGCGGTGCGCGGGTGCTGCTCACCGGCGACATGGGCATCGGCAACACGACCGCGTCGGCGGCGCTCATCTCAGCCTTCACCGGGCGCGACCCCGGCGTGGTGACCGGCTACGGCACGGGCATCGACGCGCCCACCCACCTGCGCAAGGTCGAGGTCATCCGGCAGGCGCTGGCGCTGCACGGCCCGTCCTGGGGCGACGACGCCGCCGGCGATCCGGTGGCCGTGCTCGCCGCGATCGGCGGTCTGGAGCACGCCGGCCTGACCGGTTTCATCCTGGGCGCGGCGTCGCGCCGGGTGCCCGTCATCCTCGACGGAGTGATCGCGGCCGCCGCCGCGCTGACCGCCGCCGCCATCGCGCCCAGCAGCCGGGACGCAATGATCGCCGGACACCAGTCGGTGGAGCCGGGCGCTAGCGTGGCCCTGTCGCAGCTCGAACTGAACCCGCTGCTCGACCTCGGCCTCCGGCTGGGCGAGGGCACCGGCGCGGTGCTGGCCTACCCGATCGTCGCCGGCGCGGTGCGGGTCCTGCACGAGATGGCGACCTTCGACAGCGCCGGAGTCGCCGCGAAAGTCGAGGAGTGAGCCCGCCGGGCTGAGCCCGGTTTCACTGCACAGACGAGAATGACAGCGGCCGCCGCCACGGCGGCCGCGGCGGTGGGTGGTGGCTCGCCGTGCGAACCGAGTGAGGACGCCCGTGACTGAGCTGTATCCCCTGGCGTTGCGGTTGGACGGGCGGCTGGTGCTGGTCGTCGGCGGGGGCGCGGTGGCGACCCGGCGGGTGCCCGCGCTGCTGGCTGCCGGGGCACAGGTGCGCCTGGTCGCGCCGGAGCTGACTCCGGCGCTGCGCGGCCTGGCCGACGCGGGCCGGCTCAGCTGGCGGGAGCGGCCGTTCGTCGAGGACGACCTGGACGGTGTCTGGCTGGTGCAGGTCGCGGTCGACGACCACGAGGCCGCCGAGTCGGTCTCGGCCGCCGCTGAGCGACGCCGCATCTTCTGCGTACGCGCCGACGACCGGCACGCCGCGAGCGCCTGGACCCCGGCCGTGGCCCGGCACGGGGCGGTGACCGTGGCCGTGCTCGCCGGCGGTTCGCCCCGGCGGGCGGTCGCGGTGCGTGACCGCATCGCGAACCTGCTGGCCACGGACGAGGCGACGGTGCCGGAGACGGTCAAGGGCACCGTGGCGCTGGTCGGTGGCGGCCCCGGCGACCCGGAGCTGATCACGGTCAAGGGCCGCCGGCTGCTGGCCGCCGCGGACGTGGTGGTCGCCGACCGGCTCGGGCCCGGCTTGCTGCTCGACGAGCTGCGCGCGGACGTGGAACTCGTCGACGTGGCGAAGCTGCCGTACGGTCCGGCCGCGCAGCAGGAGGAGATCAACCGCATCCTGGTGGAGCGGGCCAAGGCGGGCCTGTTCGTGGTACGCCTCAAGGGCGGCGACCCGTACGTCTTCGGCCGCGGCGGCGAGGAGGTGCTGGCCTGCGCCGAGGCGGGTGTCCCGGTGACCGTCGTGCCTGGCGTGACCAGTGCGATCTCGGTGCCCGCGGCAGCCGGCATCCCGGTGACGCACCGCCGGGTGGCGCACGAGTTCACCGTGATCAGCGGGCACATCGGCCCGGATCACCCGGACTCGCTGGTGGACTGGCCCGCGCTGGCCCGGCTGCGCGGCACGCTGGTGATTCTGATGGGCCTCAAGAACCTGCCCGCCATCGTGGCGACCCTGCTGGCCCACGGCCGCGACGCCGCCACCCCGGCCGCGATCGTCCAGGAGGGCACCACCGACCAGCAGAAGTCGGTCCACGGGACCCTCGCCGACCTGCCCGCCCTGGCCGCGCAGCTGAGCCCGCCCGCCATCGTCGTCATCGGCGACGTCGTCGACGTCCTGCCCACCGCTTTCTGACCCCGCCCGGACCCGGGTCGCGCCGCCGGAAGATCCTTCGCAGCCATGATCTGTTTTTGTGGACGCCAGCGGCCCCTGTAGGGGCACCCAGCGTCCACAAAAACAGATCATGAAGCGGTGCACGCCACCGTGGCGGCGCGGCACGACCGACACGGAGCGCCGCGGCCGGTGAGCGTGACGGCAGGGCCGGTCGTCGCGACCCGGGGCCGTCACGACCCCTGGTAGAGGCGGGCCAGGTCGACGAGTTCGACGTCGCCGCGGGTGGACGCGGTGCGCTTCAGCGCGGAGGTGAAGCCCGAGCGGGCGAACAGCAGCAGCCGGGGCGCGGGGGTCGCGGCGTCAGCGGGCAACAGGGTGCGCAGGTGCTCCAGGCGGTGCAGCTCGTCGACGCCGACGGGGCTCGCGGTGGCCTTCGCCTCGCCGATCGCGATGATGCGATCGGGGTGGCCGGAGCGGGTCTCCCAGACGACGGCGTCGAGTTCGTGGCCGGCCCGGTGCTCCCGGCAGGGGAGTTCGGTGGGCAGCGCCCGGCTCGCCAGGCCGCCGAGGGTCTGCTCGCTCGCGTGCCACAGGCACCACTGCCGGGTCAGGTCCTCGAAGTGCGGGCCGTAGATCTTGGAGGCGATGGTGTCGCTGTTGCGGTCCCACACCTGCTCCGCTCGCCCGGCGACCAGCTCGGCCTCGTGCCGGTTGATGATCAGCTGGTACAGCCGGACGACCGGTTCGGTGATCCGGTAGACGGTGCGCTTGCTGCGCAGGGCGTCGTCGACGGCCTCGACCAGGCCGATGCCCTGCAGCCCGTTGAGCAGGTGGGCCAGGGCGGAAGCGGGCCGGCCGAGTTCGGCCGCGATCTCGGTGCGGCGGACCTTGCCGGCGCTGAGCGCGGTCAGCACGGCGGCGTACGACGTGGGGTCGGCGATCGACGGGTCCTCGCGCAGCAGCAGGCTGCCCTCGCGGAACATGGCCGAAGCCGGGTTGATGATCCGGCGCTGCACCCAGCGGTCGACGTCGGCGGCGCTGCGCGGACCCGCGCCGCCGGCCATCTCCAGATATGCCGGGGTGCCACCGACCAGCGCGTTGACCCGGAACGCCAGCTCGGGATCGTCGAGCCCCCAGAAGGCGGCCGCCTCGCGGTAGCCGAACGGGCGCACCACCAGTTCCAGCACGGCCCGGCCGCGCAGCGGGGCGCCCGCGCCGAGCAACGTGGACATCGTGGTCAGCGCGCTGCCGCAGAGGATGAGCCGGGTGCGGGTGTCCTGCTTGGCCTCGCCGAGCGGGCTGAGCGCCTGCTGCAGGTACGACGGCAGCGCCGGGGTCGTGGCGACCAGGTACGGGAACTCGTCGATGACGACGGGCAGCTGCCGCTCCCGTCCGAGGCGGATCAGCTCTGTCAGCGCCTCGCGCCAGTCGGCCGGAGCCAGCGGCGAGCCGAGCCCGCGGTGCTCGGCCAGCGCGCGGCCGAGGTCGGCCAGGTTCTGGCTCTCGGTCTGCTGGGTCGCGCCGAAGAAGAAACCGCCGGCCTGCTGGGCGAGCAGTTCGAGCATGAGCGTCTTGCCCTGGCGGCGGCGGCCGTAGACGAGCCCGAGCGTCGCGCCGGGCGTCGGCGCGGACACGAAGTCGGTCAGCTCGTCCCATTCGACGGCGCGGCCGTGCAACCGCTCAGGTTTCGATGCGTCCACCTAACTATGGTAGCGGCAACTATCATAGTTGCCGCTACCATAGTTGCCGCGACGTCAGGAAGGGCACCTTCACAAGCGCTGTGAAGGTGCCCTTCCTTGCTGGATCAGCGGCCGAGGAGCTGGGCGCAGCGGATCAGGCCGAGGTGGCTGTAGGCCTGGGGGTGGTTGCCGAGGCCGCGCTCCAGGTCCGGGTCGTACTGCTCGGGGAGCAGGCCGGTCGGGCCGGCGGTGGCGAGCATCTGGTCGAAGAGCTCCTCGGCGTCGGCGCGGCGGCCGGTGCGCAGGTAGGCCTCGATCAGCCAGGCGGTGCAGATGTGGAAGCCGCCCTCCTTGCCGGGCATGCCGTCGTCCCACTTGTAGCGGTAGACGACCGGTCCGGAGCGCAGCTCGGCCTCGACGGCCAGCACGGTGTCCAGGAAGCGCGGGTCGTCGTCGGCGAGCAGGCCGGACAGGCCGATCCACAGGCTGGAGGCGTCCATCTCCGGGAAGCCGTAGGCCACCGTGTACGCCTTGGTGCCCTCGTGCCAGCCCTGGTGCAGGACGTTCTCGGCGATCCGGTCCCGCAGCTCGACCCACTCGGGGCGTTCCTCGGTGGTGTGCCGTTCCAGCACCTGCAGGGCGCGGTCCACCGTCATCCAGGACATGACCTTGGAGTACACGTGGTGGCGCGGAGGCAGACGGGCCTCCCAGATGCCGTGGTCGGGCTCGTGCCAGCGCTGCGAGCAGGCCTGCACCATGGCCTCCATGACCCGCCACTCCTCGTGCCGGATCTTGCCGCGCTTGTCCGCGACCGCCATCAGCACGTCCGCGACGGGGCCGAACACGTCCAGCTGGAGCTGCTTGTTGGCCGCGTTGCCGACGCGCACCGGCCGGGAGCCGGCGTAGCCGGGCAGGCTCTCGATCACGGCCTCCGGGCCGAGCTCGTAGCCGTCCACGGTGTAGAGCGGGTGCAGCCGCTCCGGGTGCCCGCCGGTCCGGTCGACCACACCGTCGACCCACCGCAGGAACGCCTCGGCCTCGGTCAGCGAACCCAGCTCGACCAGCGCCTTGACGGTCATCGCGCCGTCGCGCAGCCAGACGAAGCGGTAGTCCCAGTTGCGGATGCCGCCGAGCGTCTCCGGCAGCGAGGTGGTCGCCGCCGCGATGACGCCGCCGCCCTCGAAGTGGCACAGCCCGCGCAGCGTGAGCGCGCTGCGCATGACCACCTCCTTCTCGACCGAGGGCAGTTCCAGGGAGTTGGCCCACTCCCGCCACGGCTGCTCGACCAGCTCCAGCCGCTCGCCCGCGGACAGCGGGTGCGCGGTCAGGTTGTGGCTGCGCATGCGCATCTCCAGCAGCGCCTCGCCGTTCATCTTCGACAGGTCGATGACCGCGCGGGCGGTGTCGTGCCCGCCGTCGTCGACGACGTCCCACTCCACGCCGGGGGAGTACAGGCACAGGTGCTCGCTGGTGCCCAGCACGAGCAGCCCGTCGGTGAGCGGCTGCAGCTGCACCGGCACCTGCCCGAACTCGGGCCGCGGCGCGTACTCGACGCGGACCACGGTGTTGCCGGTCAGGCGGCGCATGAGGCTGTCGCCTTCGAGCCAGTCCGTCACGGTCACCCCGGACCAGCGGGTCTCCACGGTCATCGTGCCGGGGCGGTAGCGCTGGCCCAGCGGGTGCCCGCCGCGCTGCGGGGCGATGCTGAAGTGGCCCGCGGGCGCGCCGCCGAGCAGGTCGGCGAAGATGGCCGCGCTGTCCGGCCGCGGGTGGCACAGCCAGCTCACCCGGGCGTCCGGGCTGATCAGCGCGACGGTGCGGCCGTCGGCCAGCATCGAGTGCCGCTCGATGGGCACCGCCCGCTCGCCGAACAGCCAGTGCCGCCGGGTGTCCAGCAGCAGCGCCAGGATGCGCACCGCCTGCAGCGGGTCCTGCACCCGGAAGCTGGCCGCGGTCTCGCCCGCGCCGACCTTGACGCCGATGTCCTTGCCCGACAGCTGCCGGAAGGCGTTCTCGTCGGTGACGTCGTCACCCATGAACAGCACCGCGCCCGCGGACACCTGGCGGCGCAGCTCGTCGATCGCGGTGCCCTTGTGCGAGGCCAGCACCGACAGCTCGACGACCTCCTTGCCCTCGGTGGTGTGCACGCCGGCCCAGGCGGCCGGGCCGCACCGGATGGCGTCGGTCACCGCGGCCGCCACCGCCCGGGAGGCGGTGCGCAGGTGCACGGCGACGCTGGCGGGCTTGTTCTCCAGGCGTACGCCAGGGTGCTCGGCGGCGATGCGCTCCAGCTCGGTCTGCAGCCTGCTGCGCAGCTCGACCAGGTCGGAGGCGAGCCGCTGGACGAAGCCGATGTCGAACTCGGAGCCGTGGCTGCCGACGAGATGCACCTCGCTGGGCAGCCGGGAGAGCGCGGCGAGGTCGCGCAGCGCCCGCCCGGAGACCACCGCGACGGTGGTCTGCGGGAGCGTGGCCAGCGATCGCAACGCTGCGACCGCCTCGGGGATCGGGGCGGCCGCGGACGGGTCCTCCACGATCGGGGCCAGGGTGCCGTCGTAGTCGCACGCGACGAGCAGGTGCGGTACGCGGGCCAGCTGCGCCAGCGCGGAGCGCAGTTCGGGGTCGAAGCCGTCGCGGTCGAGATCGACGGTCATGCCCAGGGTCATGGTATTGCTCCCAGTTCGGTCAGGAAGTCTGACGCCCAGCGCGCCACGTCGTGACGCCGCAGGTGCCGCTGCATCACGCTCATCCGGCGCCGGGCCTCGTGCTCGTCGACGGTGACCGCGCGCATGAGTGCGTCCTTGACCGCGTCCAGATCGTGGGGGTTGCACAGGAACGCCTGTCGCAGCTCTCCGGCCGCGCCCGCGAACTCGCTCAACACGAGTGCGCCACCATGTTCCAAGCGTGCCGCCACGTACTCCTTGGCCACCAGGTTCATACCGTCCCGCAACGGGGTCACCATCATGACGTCGGCCGCGCAGTAGAGCGCGGCCAACTCACTGCGACTGTACGACTGGTGCAGGTAATGCACGGCAGGCACGCCGACGCGGCCGAAATCCCCGTTGATCCGGCCCACCTCGCGCTCGACCTTGATGCGAAGTGCCTGGTAGTGCTCGACCCTTTCCCGGCTCGGCGTCGCGACCTGCACCATCACCGATTCCGGCACGGAAAGCCGTCCCGCGGCCAGGAGCTCGCGATATGCCTTCAGGCGGTGCTCGATGCCCTTGGTGTAGTCGAGGCGGTCCACGCCCAGGATGACCGTTTTGGGGTCACCCAGCTCCGCGCGGATCTGCACCGCGCGCTCCCGGACAAGTGGGTTGTCCGCGAGACGCTGCATCTCGCCGACGTCGATCGAGATCGGGAAGGCGTCCGCCTTGACCTGCCGGCCCTCGTACTCGATCACGTTGCCGTGGTAGGGCGTGCCGAGCAGGTGCCGGGCCAGCCGGATGAAGTTCTGCGCGGCCAGCCGCTGCTGGAAGCCGACCAGGTCGGCCCCGAGCAGGCCGCGCAGCACCTCGGCGCGCTGCGGCAGCTGCATGAACAGCTCGATCGGCGGAAAGGGGATGTGCAGGAAGAAGCCGATCTTGAGGTCGGGGCGCAGCTCCCGCAGCATCGCCGGCACCAGCTGCAGCTGGTAGTCCTGCACCCATACGGTGGCTCCCTCGGCGGCGACCTCCGCGGCCGCCTCGGCGTAGCGGCGGTTGACCACCCGGTAGGCCTCCCGCCAGCGGCGGCGGAAGACGGGCGGCTCGACGTTGTCGTGGTAGAGCGGCCAGATGGTGGCGTTGGACTGGCCCTCGTAGTACCGCTCAAGATCTTCTTCGGAGAGCGGCACCGGCCGCAGGTTGATCCCGTCCAGCTCGAACGGCTCCGGAGCCGGGCCGGGCGAACCCGACCAGCCGATCCACGTGCCATGGCGCTCGACGAGCACCGGGTGCAGTGCGGTGACGAGCCCGCCGGGACTGCGCCGCCAGCGGCGGGCGGAGTCACCGGAACCCGTGACGCGACCTCCTGGCGTGTCCGTGGTCACTTCGTCCACGGGCAGCCGGTTCGCGACGACGACGAACGGACTGCGATCGACCATCGCTGCCTCTCCTCCGATCGGTGGATCGTGGGCCATCCTCTGAGACTACTGAAGTCCCCTGAAAGGTGGATCATCGGCGCGGCACGCGGGGGCGATACGTGTAGATCATCCCAGCGGGGCGCATTGATCACAACCCGCTGCGTGATGCCCGGCCCGTGCCCCGCCAAACCCGCTGTCCGGATCGTCGCACGTTCCGACGGCGCGATCCGCCTCACACGGCCCGATGTCCCAGGGCGCGGGACCACCTGGGAGTATTGAACCGAAGACTGTCTGAAGGGGGTTGGCCCGACCGTGGCCCAGTTCATTTACACGCTCGAGAAGGCACGCAAGGCGCACGGCGACAAGGTTGTGCTCGACAACGTCACGCTCAACTTCCTGCCGGGTGCCAAGATCGGCGTGGTCGGCCCGAACGGCGCGGGTAAGTCGAGCCTTCTGCGGATCATGTCCGGCCAGGACATCGTCAGCAACGGCGAGGCCCGGCTCATGCCCGGCTACACCGTGGGCATGGTGGCCCAGGAGCCCCGCCTCGACGAGTCGCTGACCGTGCTGCAGAACATCGAGCTGGCCGTCGCCGACACCAAGGCCAAGCTCGCCCGGTTCAACGAGATCGCCGAGCTGATGGCGACCGACTACTCCGACGAGCTGATGGACGAGATGGGCCGGCTCCAGGAGGAGCTGGACCACAGCGACGCGTGGGACCTGGACTCCAAGCTGGAGCAGGCCATGGACGCGTTGCGCTGCCCGGAGCCCGACCTGCCGGTCGGCCCGCTCTCCGGTGGCGAGAAGCGCCGCGTGGCGCTGTGCAAGGTGCTGCTGGAGCAGCCCGACCTGCTGCTGCTCGACGAGCCCACCAACCACCTGGACGCCGAGAGCGTGCTCTGGCTGGAGCAGCACCTGGCGAAGTACCCCGGCACGGTGATCGCGATCACCCACGACCGGTACTTCCTGGACAACGTCGCCCAGTGGATCCTGGAGCTCGACCGCGGCCGCGCCTACCCGTACGAGGGCAACTACTCCACCTACCTGGAGAAGAAGGCGGCACGCCTGTCGGTCGAGGGCCGCAAGGACGCCAAGATGCGCAAGCGCCTCTCCGAGGAGCTGGAGTGGGTGCGCTCCAACGCCAAGGCGCGCCAGACCAAGTCCCGGGCCCGTCTGGACCGGTACGAGGAGATGGCCAACGAGGCCGAGAAGACCCGCAAGCTGGACTTCGAGGAGATCCAGATCCCGCCGGGCCCGCGCCTGGGCAACACGGTGATCGAGGTCAAGGACCTGGTCAAGGGCTTCGGCGACCGGGTGCTCATCGAGAACCTGTCGTTCTCGCTGCCGCGCAACGGCATCGTCGGCATCATCGGCCCGAACGGCGTCGGCAAGACCACGCTGTTCAAGACCATCGTCGGCATCGAGAACCCCGACAAGGGCAACGTCAAGGTCGGCGAGACGGTGACCCTGTCCTACGTCGACCAGAACCGGGCCGGCCTGGACAGCGCCCAGACCGTCTGGGAGGTCGTCTCCGACGGCCTGGACTACCTGATGGTCGGCAAGGTCGAGATGCCGTCGCGGGCGTACGTGGCCGCGTTCGGCTTCAAGGGGCCGGACCAGCAGAAGCCGGTCAACGTGCTGTCCGGCGGTGAGCGCAACCGCCTCAACCTGGCGCTCACCCTGAAGATCGGCGGCAACGTGCTGCTGCTCGACGAGCCCACCAACGACCTGGACGTGGAGACGCTCTCCAGCCTGGAGAACGCGCTGCTGGAGTTCCCCGGCTGCGCCGTGGTCATCTCCCACGACCGCATGTTCCTCGACCGCGTGGCCACCCACATCCTGGCGTGGGAGGGCACCGACTCCGACGAGTCGAAGTGGTTCTGGTTCGAGGGCAACTTCGAGGCGTACGAGAAGAACAAGATCGACCGCCTCGGCGTCGAAGCCGCCCGCCCGCACCGGGTCACCCACCGCCGTCTGACGCGCGACTGATCCGGATCTTCATGATCGTTCGCCCGGCCGATCGCGGCCGGGCGAACGATCGAGGCGAGTGGGAGAACCATGAGATTCACCTACCACTGCGCGCTGCGGTGGTCTGATCTTGACGCGTACGGGCACGTCAACAACGCGCGTTTCCTCACCCTGTATGAGGAGGCACGGGTCGCGATGATGTTCGTCGGCGCCCGGGAGGCCGGGGTGACCTCCTTCGAGGACGGCATCGTGGTGTCCCGGCACGAGGTGGACTACCTGCGGCCGGTCGACTACGGCGACCCGGTGCGCATCGAGCTGTGGATCGAGGACCTGAAGCCGTCCCGCTTCACCGTCTGCTACGAGCTGTTCGACGGCGACCTGCTGGCCAGCCGGGCCCGGTCCGTGCTGGTGCCGTACGACCTCGACAAGCAGCGGCCCCGCCGGATGAGCGAGGCCGAGCAGAGTTTCCTGAAGCCATGGCTGTCGACCTGACCGACCGCGCCGACGCGGCGGTGTTCCTGCACCGGCTGGTGCGGCTGGATCCGGCGACGCTGGTGCGGCTGTGCCCGGCCGGGCCGGGCCGGGTGGCGCTGTGGGCGTCGCTGCCGTGGGGCGTGCTGGTCACCCGCACGGTCGCCGGCAGCGTCGACCGGGACCGGGTGGCGCAGGCGTCGGCGCTGCTGGAAGGCGTCGCGGAGCCACCGGCGCTGGACGACCGGTGGCGCGGCGCGCTGCCCCCGGCGACCGCTCGCGCCGTCGAGCGGCTGCCCGCGGCGGTGGTCGGCGGCGCGGCCGCCGCGGCCGCGCAGGCCCTGCGCGACGTCGGGTCCACCGGGCTCAAGGGCCGTGCCGTCGGGCAGCGGGTGCTGCGGGACGCGCTGCTGGACCACGTCGTCATCAGCGGTGTGTCCGATGTGGACGGCGTGTCGTTCGCCGTTCCGCAGCGGCTCGTGCAAGGCTTGGTCCGGATGGGGTTCCTCGGTGCCGACGAGGTGACGGTGGTCACCGCCGGCACGTGGACCGGGCTCGCCGGTTCCTATGGCACCGCCTGGTTCCGGACACCCGTCTTGTCCGTACGGCCGATTGTCAGTCGGTCGATAGGTTGATCGACCATCGGCTGTTCAGCCCGGGACCTTCGGTAAGGGGATGACGAAAGACGGCTGTACGGGTAGCCTCCTCGCCGGGGATGGAACTGAGGGTAGGCAAGCAATCTCCCTCAGCATTGATCTGTCGGCTTCAGGCTACGGTCGGACAGGAGCATGGGCATGGCGTGGTTTTCGTGGCAACGCTTGCGGGTGGGTCAGTCGACGGCGGGAGAGACGCGGCCGCGTACGGTCCCGCAGCAGCGCAGCCTCTTCGAGGTGCCGGACGACCTGTCCATGATGGACAGCCTGCCACCGGCTCCGACGACACTGGCGCCGGCTGAGACACCGCAGGTCAACCTGCGCCGCATCGCCGCCACCCTCGACCTGCTCGACATCCGCTACCTCTCCGACGGGGAGGAGAGCCTGCTGGCGCTCTGGGAGCGGCACGCCCTGCTGTTCGCGGTCGAGGGCCCCGACGACGAGATCCTGGTGATCCGGGCCCGCCCGCACGCCACCGTGCCGCCGGAGCTGGCCGACCTCGCCTATCGCGCGGTCAACGAATGGAACCACACCCGCCGCTTCGCCAAGGCGTACGTGGGCGACCCCACGGAGCGCGGCCAGCTGCCGATCTACGCCGAGTGGCAGGTGCCCCTACGCTCCGGCGTGCACGACGCGCTCCTCATGGAGCTGCTCGACTGCGCCGCCTCGGTGTCCACCACCTTCGTGGACTGGATGCACAGCGACGGCGGCCTGCTGCTCTGAGGACGTCTCTCCACCGCCGCAGGGCCCTCTGACGGCGACAGCCGCCTGCCCGGGTCTCGTACACCCGGGCAGGCGGCTGATCCGTCCTCAGCGCCGCGCCACCGCCTCAGTCCATGCGGGGGAACAGCCCGATCCGGCCGTGGTACTCCCGGCCCAGTTCGTCGGTGTCCGAGCCCACCAGCAGGCCCTGCGGGGAGATGGCGAACGCCCGCACGCCCACCCCGCGCGAGCGGGTCGGGTTCCAGGGCAGCGCCATCCCGGTGACCGGGTCGATCGCCGCGACACCGGGGCGCTCCACCGCACCGGGGCCGGCCGACTCCATGCCGTACGGGTTGTTCAGCCAGCGCTGGTGCCCGCCCACGTAGACGGCCCCGCCGACGATCTCGACGGCGTAGAGCGAGTCGCCGCCGGTGTGGTTGACCCAGGTGGGCCGGACCTTGCCGGTGGCGTAGGTCTCGAACCGGGCCGCGGTGTCGCAGTTGATCTCCCAGCCGCTGAGCCGGCCGGTGGTGACGATGACGAAGTACTCGCCGTCGGGGGAGAAGTCGGCCGCGCGCATGTAGGTGTCGAAGCCCTCGCGGCACAGCGGGACGTACGCGTCGGTCGACCAGTTGGCGGCCTTCGACGGGTTGCCGGTCAGGTCGAACATCGCGGCCTGCACCCGGCGGGCCGAGCCGACCCGGGTGAACGCGCCGATCGCCAGCAGGCGGTCGCCCGCCGGAGACACGGCGATGTCCTCGACCTTCACCCGGCCGATCTCCGGAGCGTCCAGCCGCGCGTCGAACACGGTGTCCACCGCGCCGGTGACCGGGTCGAGCCGGGCCAGGCCGCGCCGTGGCACGTCGTTGATCGCGGTGAACGAGCCGCCGAGGTAGAGCCACCCGTTCGAGACGGCCAGCCCGCGCACGTCGCCCCAGTTGATCGCGGCGTCGAAGCCGGGGATCCGTCCACCCGTGGCCAGGTCCAGCCGGGCGAGCCCGCGCTGCTCGGCATCGTTGATCTCCTCGAAGGAGCCGCCGACGAACACCGAGTTGTCCGGGCCGGGGGTCAGCGAGTAGACCATGCCGTCCACGTCCGGCGCGAAGTCCTCGAGCACCGCCCCGGTGCGCAGGTCGAAGGCGAACAGGTGCTCGCGCTCGTACTCCTCGGCGCCGGTGTTGTCGCTCACCCTGGTGAAGTCGCCGCCGACGACGGCGACCTGGCCGACCACGGCCAGCGCGTGCACCTCGCCGTCGAGGATGTGCGGCGTCCAGTCGGCGGGATCCTCGTCCACGGTGCGCACCGGGCGCGGCTTCAGGTTCTCGGCCGGGGCCTGGGGTTCTGCCGCCCAGACGGCGGCGGGCAGGGCCATCGCGGCCAGTGCGGCCAGCGATACCACGCGGTGGCGCATCAGGACGTCTCCTCGCAAATACGGGCAATTCCTCCCCTGGTTAACGAGGCGACCGAAAAGAAGGGCACCCTCCTCGACCGGTCAGTCGAGAAGGGTGCCCGAAGTCACTCGGCCCAGATCAATGGTCAGAATTCACCATGAAGAATGCCGCCCGCTCCAGGTAGTCCCAGAGCATCTTGTCGAGTTCGGGGCTGAGTTCGAGGACGTCGACGGCGTGGCGCATGTGGCGCAGCCACGCGTCGCGCTCGACGGCGCCGATGACGAAGGGGGCGTGGCGCATGCGCAGCCGCGGATGCCCGCGCTCCTGCGAGTACGTGTTCGGGCCGCCCCAGTACTGGATCAGGAAGAGTCGCAGCCGCTCGTTGGCCGGGCCGAGATCTTCCTCCGGGTACATCGGCCGCATCACCGGGTCGGTGGCGACCCCGGCGTAGAACTCGTCGACGAGCAGGCGGAAGGCGTCCTCGCCGCCGAGCAGTTCGAAATAGTTCGGAGTCGGCAGGGCGGTCGACGCGGGGGTGGCGGGCTGGTCACTCACCAGGCCCAGGCTACCCGGCGACCGGAGCCTCGTTGAGCCGCCGGGCGCGCTCGATCGCGGCGGTGAAGCGCTCCTGCGCGGGCCATGCGGACAGCGCCACCAGCACCAGCACCACGCCGGCCACGCTCCACAGGCCGATGACCTGGTGCAGTGGCCAATGGCTGGCCAGCATCCCGGTGATCAGCACCGCGCTGCCCTGCATGATCTGCATCCCGCCCTGCATCACGCCGAACGCGCGGGCGCGGTAGACGTTCGGCAGCGCCTGCACGAAAAGCCCGTTGATGGCGGGCAGCATGCCCGCCAGGCAGAAGCCGCAGGCCGCGGCCATCAGGCACACGGCGTACAGGGACGGGTTGAGCAGCGCCGGCACCAGCATGATCGGGGTGAGCAGGGCCAGCGGCCGGATCAGCAACCGGCGCAGGTGCGGTGCCGTGAACCGGCCGATCACGATGCCGCCCAGCACGTAACCGGCCGGGTTGGCGAGCATGATCATTCCCTGGGCGAAGCCGCGCTCGGCCTCCCCGCCGGGTTCGAGGTGGTGCGCCCAGACGGCGGCAAGGCCCTCCGGCACGATCGCGAACAGGGTCACGCTGAAGACGAGCAGGGCGATCGCCCGCAGCGCGGGGATCCCGAAGACCACCCCGAAGCCCTCGGCGGTCTCCCGGACCAGGTTGCGCCGCGCAGCCGGGTCGCCCACCGCCGGACGGTGCCGCACCACGAACGTCAGCAGCAGCGCCGACAGGGCGAAGGTGCCGGCGTCGAGCAGCAGCGACAGCCGCGGGTTCATGGCGGCCAGCAGGCCGCCGGCGAGGTAGCCGCCGATCTGGGCGGCCTGGCCCGCGCTGAGGTTCAGCGAGATCCCCACCACCAGGCGGTCGCCGGCGAGGATGGCCGGATACAGCGCCGAGCGGGCCGCCTCGTAGGGCGGGTTGCCCAGGGCGGTGAGGAAGAGCAGGCCGATCAGGACCGGGATCGGCAGGCCCGGCACCGCGACCAGCGCGATGAGCACCATACGGGCCAGATCGCTGATGATCATGACTGTGCGGTACGGATACCGCTCGGCGACCGCCGCCAGCATCGGACCCAGCAGCACCCACGGCGCGAAGCTGATCGCGAAGGTGGCCGCGGCCATGCCGGCCGACTGCGTCTGCTCGTAGACCAGTGTGGTGACCGCGGCCTTGGCCAGGTAGTCGCCGACCCAGGACAGCACGCTCGCACCGAGCATGCCCCGGTACTCGCGGATGGCGAGCACTTCGCCGAACGTTGCGCGGTGCTCAGGTGGTGAGCCGGGCGGATCGTTCGGTGGGGGCGTATTGGTGCGAGCGGGGTGGTGCACCACCGGATGGTCCTCCATCGATCACGACATTGGTGTCGAGGACCGCCATCCTGTCGCAGAGTCACGCCGAATGACCGTCCCAGAAGGGATGTCGTCGGTTGATTCTGCCCGATCGGTGGATAAAGCGCTAGCCTCTACGGCTGATGCCACCACGCACAGTCAGGGAGCCGACGATGGCTCCTCGGTCGGCACCGACGCCCGCAACGCGCGGGCCGCCTGCATCTGCGCCGCGATGCCCGACGCCTCGAGCGCCTCCGTGAGCCGTCGGCGCATCTCCCGCTGCAGGTCCCACTGCCGGTCGGCGGAGGTCTTGCACACGGTGCGGATGACCGCGCCGTCCACGCTGATGTTCTCCACGCCCAGCACCTGCGGCGGCTCGACGAAATCGGCGGCCCACTCGGGATCGTGCGCGAAGGCGTCGACCGCCTGGCGCAGCACCGACGTCGCCTCCTCCACACCGACGAAGCCGATCGGCACGTCGATCATGACGGTGGCCCAGCCCTGGCTCTTGTTGCCGATGCGGATGATCTCACCATTGCGGACGTACCAGATCACGCCGCGGCCGTCACGGATGGTGACGGTGCGCAGGCCGACCGACTCGACCACACCGACGGCCTCGCCGGTGTCGATCACGTCGCCCACCCCGTACTGGTCCTCCAGCAGCATGAACAGGCCCGCGATCAGGTCCTTGACCAGCGACTGCGCGCCGAAGCCCAGGGCCACGCCGGCGATGCCGAGGCTGGCGATGAGTGGCCCGACGTTGATGGAGAACTCGCTCAGCACGATCAGGAAGGCAACCGAGAACACCGCGACGGTGACCATGCTCTTGAGCACCGAGCCGATGGCCTCGGCGCGCTGGCGGCGGCGCTCCGGGAACGCGCTCCCGGCGTTCAGCACCGAGACCGGCACCTTCTCCCGGATCGGCCGCAGCATCGTCGGCACCTTGCCCTGCGCCGTGCGGGCCACGATCTTGTTGATCGTGTGATTCAGCAGCGCGCGGGCGATCATCGCCACGAGAATGATGACGACGATGCGGATCGGCTTGATGAGGATGTAGTAGCCGCCGTCGGCCAGCCACTGCGAGTCGGAGAAGTTGTAGACGCCTTTGCAGACGGGGTCCGCCAGGCACGCGGTGGAGGGCGTCTCCGTGGGGTCGGGGGCGAGAAGGCTCAACGGCATGGCTTACTAGCTACCTCATCGGTCGGTCGGCGGTGCGGGCGGCCTGCGGGGGACTTTCCTCGCATATGCCAATGAGCAGGGCATAGCGCGGCTGAGAATTCATGAGACCGCCGCAAATTGTAGGTGCAATCACCAGATCAATCGGGGACGATGGTCACAATGACGCGATGACGTGACTGTGCCGCCGGAGGGTGAGACCGATGCCTGACATACGACCCACAGCCGCCTCCGCCGCGTTGCTCCTCAACGCGACTTATGAACCGCTGTGTGTCGTGTCCGTGCGCCGGGCCGCCATCCTCATACTCTCCGGCAAGGCCGTCTGCGTCGCCGACGGCGACGGGGTGCTGCACAGCTCCCGTGCCCGGGTGCCCGTCCCCCTCGTGGCCAAACTCACCCGCTACGTGCGGGTGCCCTACCGCACCCAGGTCGGCCTGTCCCGGCGCGCGATCTTCGCGCGCGACGGCGGGCGCTGCGTCTACTGCCAGGGTCCGGCCGAGACGATCGACCACGTGCACCCGCGCTCCAAGGGCGGGCAGCACGCCTGGGACAACGTGGTCGCCGCCTGCGCCCGCTGCAACCACCACAAGGGCGACAAGACGCTGGCCGACCTCGGCTGGCGTCTTCCCGTGAAGCCCACCGTGCCGCACGGCGCGGTCTGGCGCGTGCTCGGCCACCGCACCCCGGACCCGCGCTGGGCGCAGTGGCTGGAGACCGTCTGAGGCTCAGGCCTTGTGCGCGCTGACCAGGCTCGCGAACACCACGATGTTGTCGGCGTAGCCCAGCTCGCCGCCCACCCAGCGGCCCCCGCAGGTGATCAGCCGTAGCCCGGGCCGGGTGTAGTCGTGGTAGATCCGGTCGACGGGCAGGCTCTGCTTGCTGAACCGCTCGACCGTGTTGACCTCGAACACGGTGACCTTGTTGTCCCGGCGCGTGATCTCGATCTTCGCGCCGGGCTTCAGCTCGTTCAGGCGGTGGAAGACACCGGGGGAGTCCTTGGTGTCCACGTGCCCGACGATGATCGCCGGTCCGTACTGGCCGGGGGAGGGTCCGTCGTCGAACCAGCCCGCCTCGTTGCGCAGCAGCAGCGACGGGGTGTCGATCGCGCCGCGCTCGTCCAGGCCCACCCCGTGGATGTACGCCTTGACCTTGATCGCGGGAATCTGGATGCGCAGCGGCCGGCTCGGGCCCAGCACCGGGAACTCGCCCGGCGGAGCCTTGCCCGGTCCCCGGAACAGCTCGGCGAACGAGAAGCCGCCGGCCTTGCCCAGGCCGATTCCGACGCTGAACAGCCCGACCAGAAGCAGCACCACGGCCAGCGGGCCGCGCAGGCGGCGCAGCACGGCGTCAGGCGGGGGTCAGCGGGTTGCGCCCGCGGCGACGGGACAGCAGCAGCACACCCAGGCCCAGGCCCATCGCCGCGGCGCCCGCGCCGATCAGTGTCGTGCCGCCGTCCCCGGCCAGGCCGCCGCCGCCGGTGTTCGGGCCGCGCTGCGGGCTGTCGTGGTTGACCACCCACAGCGTGGTGGTGGCGGTCTGCCTGCTCGGGCAGGTCAGCTTCACGTTGTAGCCGCCCGCCTTCTTGTTCTCCGGCACCGTTGCCGCCGCGATCAGGTACACGTTGACCGGCTCGACGGTGACCGTGCCGAACGCGTCGGAGTGCACCTTCGCGTTGTTCAGCGCGTCACCGCAGCTGGCGCGGATCGCGACCTGGAAGCCGGCCTGGATGGTGCTCGGGTTGACCTCGACGAAGACACCTTCGGCGTGCGCGGGCGCCGGCGCGGTGAGCGCCGCGACGACCAGCGCCACGGCCCCGGCCGCCACCCGGAGAGCAGACCGCATGTTTCCCCCAAATCGCGTTTGACCACCCGATCACCCCGGGCTATCACAAATCCTCTCATCCAGCACTAACCCACCACGCCCATAAACATGAAAAAAGGCCCGAACCGGGCACTCTCACCGGACAGGCGCGTCGTCGTCGACCGTCCCCCGCCAAGGTCATCCGACTTGCCTGGCACCTGTGCGTATCTTGACCGCCCATTCGCCCATCTGCCTGGCAAGTCGAACGATCATGGTGCGTTGCCGCACCGGCTCGCGGCCTGGCGCGCCAGTGCCGGCGCTCGGCCGCGCGTGGGTGGGACCCGGGCGGGGTCTTCAGGGCGGGGTGAGGGGGCGCCAGGCCAGCGGGGTCGACAGGATGAGGGTGCTGGAGGGGCGGCCGTGGGGGGCCAGGCGGTCGATCAGGGCCTCGAAGGCGTCCATGGAGGTCGCGGCGACCTTGAGGATGCTGCAGGCGTCGCCGGTGATGCGGTGGATCTCCAGGATCTCCGGCCACTCGGCCACCGACGGGTCGCGCAGGATGCAGCCCGCGCCGTAGCAGGACATCTGGATCAGCGCGACCACCGGACGACCGGCCGCGGTCAGGTCCACGTGGGCGCGGTAACCGGCGATCACCCCGGACTCCTCCAGCCGCCGTACCCGTTCGGCGACCGCCGGCGGGGACAGGTGCACCCGCCGGGACAGCTCGCTGAAGGACAGCCGGGCGTCCTCCTGCAGTTCGCGCAGCAGCGCCCAATCCATGTCGTCCACGACGCGCTTTCCCTTCGTAAACGAAACGCCCCGACCCCAGTATGAACGTTAAGCCGATCGCCCCGAGTGCCGTTGATTCGGCATTCCGTCACGGGGCATCACGGAGACATCATGACGTTGACCAGAGCACCTGGAGGAACGCGTGACCGCTCCATCGACGACCAACGCTGCCGTACGCCCGGCCACCGCGGCCGAGCGCGCCGAGCGCGCCGAGGCCAACGGCGGTGAGCCGACGCTGGAGTTCGCCCAGCGCACGCCGTACGACGCGTACGTGCACGCGAGCACCCTGCACACGCTGCAGCAGACGCTGAGCAAGGACCCGGGTGAGATGTCCTTCCTCATGATCAGCCAGGTGATGGAGCTGTACTTCGGTCTGGTGCGCTTCGAACTGCGGGAGACGCAGCGGCTGCTCGCCGAGGACGACGTGTACGGCGCGCTCGCCCCGCTGCGCCGCACCGTGCTGCACCTGGACGGGCTCAACGCCGCCTGGAACGCGCTGCACTGGATGACCCCGGCCGACTTCAACCGGTTCCGCAACCTGCTCGGCGAGGGCTCGGGCTTCCAGTCGGCGATGTACCGGCACCTGGAGTTCCTGCTCGGCCTGAAGACGGCGTCGCTGATCCGCCCGTTCCAGCGCCAGGACGAGGTGTACCACGACCTGCTGGCCACCCTGCACGGCACGAGCGTCTGGGACGACGTGATCGCGCTGCTCGCCCGCCAGGGCTTCGACATCCCCGCCGACCTGCTGGCCCGCGACTTCGCCACCGAGCACGAGGCCCACCCGGCCGTCGAGGCCGCCTGGGTGCGCATCTACGCCGACGAGAGCCCTGACAACCACCTGCGCCGCCTCGGCGAGGCCCTGACCGACGTCGCCGAGCGTTTCGACGACTGGCGCTACAAGCACCTCAAGGCCGTGGCCCGCACCATGGGCGCGAAGGTCGGCAGCGGCGGCTCCAACGGGTACGCCTGGCTCCAGCGCAGCATGTCCCGCACCGTCTTCCCCGAACTCTGGTCCGCCCGCACCGCCATGTAAGCGCTGATCATGAACTTATGGCACGGCTCGACGGCGTGTCCGTGCCATAACCTCATGATCGGGACATCTAACGAGACACAGCGAGAGCAGCATGACGTTCACCGAAGAAGACGCGCGGCGTCGGGATGCGGCCGATCCCGGCCACCGTGACCTGTTCCTGGTGCCGCCCGCCGAGGGCGGGGCGTACCCGGAGACCGCCTACATGGCCGGGAACTCGCTCGGGTTGCAGCCCCGGGCGACCCGGGACGAGCTGCTGGGCGACCTGGACGCCTGGGCGCGGCTCGGGGTCGAGGGGCACCTGGAGGCCGCCCGGCCGTGGCTGCCCTACCACGAGCTGCTGACCGAGCAGGCCGCACGGCTGGTCGGGGCGCTGCCGGCGGAGACCGTGGTGATGAACTCGCTGACGGTGAACCTGCACCTGCTGATGGTGTCGTTCTACCGGCCGGCGGGGGCGCGCACGCGCATCGTGATCGAGGACGCGGCGTTCCCGTCCGACAGCTACGCGGTGCGCAGCCAGGCCCGCTTCCACGGCCTGGACCCCGACACCACCGTGGTACGCCTGCGCCCGCGCGCCGGCGAGGACACCCTGCGGACCGAGGACGTGCTCGCGTTCCTGCGCGACGAGGGCGACACCGTCGCGCTGGTCATGCTCGGCGGGGTCAACTTCCTCACCGGCGAGCTGATGGACATCCCGGCGATCACCGCGGCGGGCCGGGCCGCGGGCGCGGTCGTCGGCTGGGACCTCGCCCACGCGGCGGGCAACGTGCCGCTGCGCCTGCACGAGTGGGGCGTCGACTTCGCCGCCTGGTGCTCGTACAAGTACCTGAACTCCGGCCCCGGCGCGCTGGCCGGCGTGTTCGTGCACGAACGTCACCTGGGCGACCCCGAGCTGCCCCGCTTCGAGGGCTGGTGGAGCACCGAGGCGGCGACCCGGTTCGAGATGACGCCGACCTCGCGCCCCCCGGCCACGGTCGAGGCGTGGCAGATCTCCAACCCGCCGATCTTCGCGATGGGCCCGGTGCGCACTTCGCTGGAGCTGTTCGACAAGGTCGGCATGGACACGCTGCGCGAGCGCAGCCTGCGGCTGACGGCGTACCTGGAGAGCCTGCTCGACGAGGTGCTGCCCGGCCGGCCGCTGCGGCAGGTCACCCCGCGCGACCCGGCGCGGCGCGGCTGCCAGCTGTCCGTACGGACCACCGAGTTGGGCGCGAACGAGCTGGCCCGGCGGCTGCGCCACGAGCACGGCGTGATCGCCGACGCGCGCCAGCCCGACATCGTGCGCTTCGCGCCGGTGCCGCTGTACTCGACCTATCACGACTGCTGGCGGGTCGCCCAGGCGCTCGCCGCGATCTTCCCGATGGAGAAGGCATGAGCGAGCGCAGCGAGCGAATCATGCGAACCGGCAGTCATGCCGCCGACGAGCGCAGCGAGGAGAAGGCATGACCAGGGACAAGACCGTCGCGGTCGTCGGGGCAGGGCTCGCGGGCAGCCTGCTGACCTGCTATCTGGCCCGCCGTGGCTACGCGGTGACGATGTACGAGCGCCGCCCGGACCCGCGTACCGGCAAGGTCGAGCGCGGCCGCTCGATCAACCTGGCGCTGTCCGAGCGCGGCCTGGACGCGCTGCGCCGCATCGGCCTGGACCGCTCGGTGATGGCCGACGCGCTGCCGATGCGCGGCCGGATGATCCACCCGGTCGCGGGCGAGCCGGGTTTCCAGCCGTACAGCAGCGACGGCGAGCGGGCGATCAACTCGATCAGCCGCGGCGCGCTGAACAACGCCCTGCTGGAGGCGGCCACCGCGCTCCCGGGCGTGACCGCGCACTTCGACCACCGCCTGACCGGGCTGGACCCGAAGACCGGCGAGATGCGCTTCGACACCCCGCACGGCGCGGTGGAAGCGCAGGCCGACGTGGTCATCGGCACCGACGGCTTCAGCTCGGCGGTACGCGGGCAGCTGCTCGCGCACACCGGCCTGACCGAGAGCCTGGACTTCCTGGAGCACGGGTACAAGGAGCTGACCATCCCGGCCCGCGACGGCGAGTTCGCGATGGACCCGGGCGCGCTGCACATCTGGCCGCGCGGCGCGTCGATGATGATCGCGCTGCCGAACCCGGACCGCTCCTTCACCTGCACCCTGTTCTGGCCGACCGGCGGCACCAACGCGTTCGCGTCGCTGAGCAGCCAGGCCGCGATCGAGCAGCACTTCGCGCGGGTGTATCCGGACGTGATCGAGCTGGCCCCGAACCTGGTCGACGACTACCTGCACAACCCGGTGGGCGTGCTGGGCACCGTGCGGTGCAGCCCGTGGCACGCGTACGGCCGGGTCGGCCTGCTCGGCGACGCCGCGCACGCCATCGTGCCGTTCTACGGCCAGGGCGCCAACTGCGCCTTCGAGGACGTCGTCGAGCTGGACCGCATCCTCGACGAGACCGGCGACGACTGGGACCGGGCGCTGCCGACATTCGAGTCCCGCCGACGGGACGACACCGAGGCGATCGCGCAGATGGCGCTGGACAACTTCGTGGAGATGCGCGACAAGGTCGCCTCCCCGGTGTTCCAGGCGCAGAAGAAGGTCGAGCACGCGCTGGAGCGGGCGCTGCCCGGCCGGTACGTGTCACGCTACGAACTGGTGTCGTTCTCGACCACGCCGTACGCGCAGGTCCAGCAGCGGGTGCGCAGGCAGCAGCGGCTGCTCGCCGCGGCGGCGGGCGCGGCGGTGCTGGCCGCGGGCGCGCTGGCCGCATTCGCTTTCCGGAAGGGCACGGGCCGATGAACTGGGATCCCATCCTCATGACCGGCCGCCCGGCGGGTGAGCCGGGGCTGCTGCGCAACTTCGTCGGCGGCGAGTACGTCGCGACCGCGAAGACCTTCGCGAAGGTGTCGCCGGTGACCGGCGAGAAGATCTTCGACGTCGCCGAGGCGGACGCGGCCACCGTGGACGCCGCCGTCGCCGCCGCCCGCAAGGCCCTGCACGGGCCGTGGGGGCGGATGAGCGAGGGCGAGCGCGCGGCGGTGCTGCGCCGGGTCGCCGACGAGCTGGAACGGCGCTTCGACGACCTGGTAACCGCCGAGGTCGCGGACACCGGCAAGAGCATCTCGCAGGCGCGTACCCTCGACATCCCGCGCGGCGCGGCCAACTTCCGGGCCTTCGCCGACATCGTGGCGACCGCGCCCACCGAGTCGTTCACGACCACGACCGCGACCGGCGCTCGCGCCCTGAACTACGCGGTACGCAAGCCCGTCGGCGTCGTCGCGATCATCGTGCCCTGGAACCTGCCGCTGCTGCTGCTCACCTGGAAGCTGGCTCCGGCCCTGGCCTGCGGCAACGCGGTGATCGTGAAGCCGTCGGAGGAGACCCCGTCCTCGGCGACGCTGCTCGCCGAGGTGATGGCCGCCGCGGGCGTGCCCGAGGGCGTGTTCAACCTGGTCCACGGCTTCGGCCCGGACTCGGCGGGGGAGTTCCTGACCAGGCACCCGGGCGTGGACGCGATCACGTTCACCGGCGAGTCGGCCACCGGCAGCGCGATCATGCGCGCCGCGGCCGACGGGGTGAAGGCGGTCTCGTTCGAGCTGGGCGGCAAGAACGCCGGGCTGGTATTCCCGGACGCCGACCTGGACGCGGCGGTGGCCGGCTCGGTGCGGTCCAGCTTCACCAACGGCGGCCAGGTCTGCCTGTGCACCGAGCGGCTGTACGTGCACCGCTCCGTCTTCGACGAGTTCGCCGACCGGCTCGCCAAGGCCGCCTCCGAGCTGGCGTTCGGCTGGCCGCACGAGGAGGCCACGGTGAACATGCCGCTGATCTCGCGGCAGCACCGGGACAAGGTGCTCGGCTACTACGACCTCGCCCGCGCCGAGGGCGCGACGGTGCTGGCCGGGGGCGGGGTGCCGGGCTTCGGTGACGCCCGTGACGGCGGCGCGTATGTGCAGCCGACGGTGCTCACAGGGCTGGCCCAGGACGCCCGGGTCAACCGCGAGGAGATCTTCGGGCCGGTGTGCAGCCTCATGCCGTTCGACGACGAGGACGAGGCGTTCGCGCTGGCCAACGACAGCGCGTACGGCTTGGCGAGCACGGTGTGGACGCGCGACGTCGGCCGGGCGCACCGGGCCGGGGCGCGGCTGGACGCCGGGCTGGTCTGGGTGAACACCTGGTTCCTGCGCGACCTGCGCACCCCGTTCGGCGGGGTGAAGGCCTCCGGGGTGGGCCGCGAGGGCGGCGTGCACTCGCTGGCCTTCTACTCGGAACTGACCAACGTCTGCGTGGACCTGTCGTGACCGGCGCGGCCACGACCGGAGAGGTGAGCATGGAGATCGTCGAGGAGGCCGTACGGCTGCTGCGCGAGGCGCAGGAGACGCGCACGCCGATCGCCCCGCTGCGGGAGCGGCTGCTGCCGGTCGGGGACGTGGCCACGGCGTACGCCGTGCAGCGGGCGATGACCGAGCAGGCCGTCGCCGCCGGGCGGCGCATCGTCGGGGCGAAGATCGGCCTGACCAACCCGGCGGTGCAGCGGCAGCTCGGCGTCGACCAGCCCGACTTCGGGGTGCTGTTCGCCGACATGGCCTCCTTCGACGGGGCCGAGGTCGACGTGACCCGCATCCTGCAGCCCAAGGTCGAGGCGGAGGTCGCCTTCGTGCTGGGCCGGGACCTGCCGTACGAGCAGGTGACCGTCGCCGACGTGAGCCGGGCGACCGACCACCTGCTGCCCGCGATCGAGATCGTCGGCTCGCGCATCGCGAACTGGGACATCTCCATCGTGGACACGGTCGCCGACAACGCCTCCAGCGCCATGTTCGTCCTCGGCAACCGCCCGGTCGCGCTGGCCGACGTGGACCTGCGCCTGTGCGGCATGGTCCTGGAGCACGAGGGCGAGCCGGTCTCCGTCGGCGCGGGCGCGGCCTGCCTCGGCCACCCCCTGCACGCCGTCGCCTGGCTCGCCCAGACCATGGCCCAGTCCGGCACCCCGCTGCGCGCCGGCGACGTGATCCTGTCCGGTGCCCTGGGCCCCATGGTCCCGGTGACCCCCGGCGCCGCCTACGAGGCCCGCATCTCCGGCCTAGGCTCCGTCCGCACCCGCTTCTCCGGCCTGGCCGGGTGAGGCACATGGCTCCCAGGTCGCAGCACAGCGAGGCAGGACCGTTGATCATGAAGTTGTGGTCACGACACGCCGCCGACCCGTGCCATAAGTTCATGATCAACCAGGAAGAGCGGTGGGTGCGGTGAAGGCCGGGGTGGCGGTCATCGGGTCGGGGAACATCGGGACCGATCTGATGATCAAGGTGTTGCGGTTGAGCGAGTCGCTGCGGATGGTGGCGATGGTCGGGATCGATCCGGAGTCGGACGGGTTGGCGCGGGCTGCGCGGCTCGGGGTGGCGACGACCGCCGAGGGTGTGGACGGGCTGGTGGCGATGCCGGAGTTCGTCGAGGTGGAGGTCGTGTTCGACGCCACGTCGGCGGGGGCGCACCGGCGCAACGCCGAGGTGCTGCGGGCGCACGGCAAGGTCGTGGTGGACCTGACCCCGGCGGCGATCGGGCCGTACGTGGTGCCGACGGTGAACCTGGACGAGCACCTCGACCAGCCGAACGTGAACATGGTGACCTGCGGCGGGCAGGCCACCGTGCCGATCGTCGCGGCGGTGCACGCGGTGACGCCGGTGGCGTACGGGGAGATCGTCGCGTCCATCGCGTCCCGCTCGGCGGGCCCCGGCACCCGGGCCAACATCGATGAGTTCACCGAGACCACGGCGCGGGCCATCGAGGTCGTCGGCGGCGCGGCACGCGGCAAGGCGATCATCGTGCTGAACCCGGCCGAGCCGCCGCTGCTCATGCGCGACACGGTGTACTGCCTGTGCTCGGACGCCGATGCCGACCGGGTCGCGATCGAGGCGTCGATCGAGGACATGGTCAAGCAGGTCCAGGGTTACGTGCCCGGCTACCGGCTCAAGCAGAAGGTGCAGTTCGACCGGGTGAGCGTGCCGATGCTCGCCGAGCCCGCGCTGCAGGTCTCGGTGTTCCTGGAGGTCTCCGGGGCGGGGCATTACCTGCCCGAGTACGCCGGGAACCTGGACATCATGACCTCGGCGGCGCTGCGTACGGCGGAGCGGCTGGTCAGCAAGCGCGCGGAGGCAGTGGCATGACCGAGATCTACGTACAGGACGTGACCCTGCGCGACGGCATGCACGCCATCGGGCACCGGTACACCGTGGACCAGGTGCGGCGAATCGCCGCGGCGCTGGACGCGGCGGGCGTGGCCGCGATCGAGGTCGCGCACGGCGACGGCCTGGCCGGCTCCAGCGTCAACTACGGCCACGGCGCGGCCACCGACGCCGAGTGGATCGCCGCGGCCGCCGAGGTGATGACCCGGTCGAAGCTGACCACGCTGCTGCTGCCCGGCATCGGCACCATCGCCGACCTGAAGGCCGCCCGCGACCTCGGCGTGACCAGCGTGCGCATCGCCACGCACTGCACCGAGGCCGACATCTCCGCCCAGCACATCGGCTGGGCGAGGGACAACGGGATGGACGTCTCCGGCTTCCTGATGATGTCGCACATGAACGACCCGGCCGGTCTCGCGAAACAGGCCAAACTCATGGAGTCGTACGGCGCGCACTGCGTCTACGTCACCGACTCCGGCGGCCGCCTGCTCATGCGCGACGTCGCCGAGCGCGTCGACGCCTACCGCCAGGTGCTGGACGAGACCACCCAGGTCGGTATCCACGCCCACCACAACCTGTCGCTCGGCGTCGCCAACAGCGTCGTCGCCGTCGAGCACGGCGACCGCCCCGGCGTGCCGGTGCGCGTGGACGCGAGCCTGGCCGGCATGGGCGCGGGCGCGGGCAACGCCCCGCTGGAGGTGTTCGTGGCCACCGCCGAGCTGATGGGCTGGCAGCACGGCTGCGACGTGTTCGCGCTGATGGACGCCGCCGACGACGTGGTGCGGCCGCTGCAGGACCGGCCGGTGCAGGTCGACCGGGAGACCCTGTCGCTGGGGTACGCCGGCGTCTACTCCAGCTTCCTGCGCCACGCCGAGCGCGCCTCGGCGAAGTACGGCGTGGACGTGCGCTCGATCCTGGTCGAGTTGGGCCGCCGCCGCATGGTCGGCGGCCAGGAGGACATGATTGTGGACGTGGCCCTGGACCTGGTCCAGGCGGGGGAAGGAACGAAGTGAGCGTCACCGAGATGGCGGCGCTGCTGGACGACGCGGCGGTCAACGCCACCGCGATTCCGCAGCTCACGCTGGCCAACGAGCTGGACGTCGACGGCGCGTACGCGGTCCAGGAGGCGCTGATCGCGCGCCGCCTCGACCGGGGGCAGCGGCTGGTCGGCATCAAGATGGGGCTGACCAGCCGGGCCAAGATGGCGCAGGTCGGCGTGCACGAGGTGATCTGGGGACGGCTCACCGACGCGATGGCCGTGCCCGACGGCGGGCAGCTCAGCCTGGACGGGTTCATCCACCCGCGGGTCGAGCCGGAGATCGCGTTCCTGCTGGGCGAGAACGGCATCGCCGCGGCCGCCCCGGCCCTGGAGATCATCGACTCGCGGTACGCGGACTTCCAGTTCACGCATGCCGACGTCGTCGCCGACAACACCTCCGGTGCGGCGTACGTGATCGGCGCGTGGCAGCCGGTCCCGGCGGGCGTGGACAACCTCGGCGTGCTGCTGGAGGTCGACGGCAAGGTCGTCCAGGCCGGCTCGACCGCGGCGATCCTCGGCGACCCGCGCCGCGCGCTCACCGAGGGCCGCGCCCTGACCGCCCGCTACGGCGTCGCCCTGGAACCCGGCTGGGTCTTCCTTGCCGGAGCCGCCACCGCCGCCGTCCCGCTGACGCCAGGCGCTCACGTCCGCGCCGTCGTCGAGGGCCTCGGCACCGCCTGCCTGAAGGCGGCGGCATGAGCGGGGCGAAGGTGGTCGCGGGCAAGGCGACGCCGCGGGGGCGGTTTCCGCATGTGAAGGTCGCGGGCGGGTTCGTGTTCGTGAGCGGGACGTCGAGCCGGCGGCCGGACAACACCATCGCGGGCGCGTCGGTGGACGAGATGGGCACGACCAGCCTCGACATCCGCGAGCAGACCCGCGCGGTGATCGAGAACATCGGCGACATCCTGCGCTCGGTCGGCGCGGACCTGTCCGACCTCGTCCAGGTCACCACGTATCTGGTCAACATGAACGACTTCGGGGGGTACAACCAGGTGTACGGCGAGTTCTTCGACGCCACCGGACCCACCCGCACCACGGTCGCGGTGCACCAGCTCCCGCACCCGCACCTGCTGATCGAGATCCAGGCTGTCGCCCTGCTGCCCAGTTGATGCTCGCCCGCTACCGCGGCCTTGATCGATGCCATCCTCCGCTCCGCTCCGGATGACATCGAGCGGCCGCTACCGCGGGCGACGAAAGGAGGACCGAAGTGACGGAGATTTCCGAGCCGGTGAGCTTCCCCGGCTGGATCGAGGAGAACCAGCACCTGCTCAAGCCGCCGGTCGGCAACAAGCAGATGTTCCCGACCGGCGACGACTTCATCGTGATGGTGGTCGGCGGCCCGAACCAGCGCACCGACTTCCACGTGGACCCGTACGAGGAGTTCTTCTACCAGATCAAGGGCACCCTGCGGATCAACGTGATGACGCCGGACGGCCCGCAGACGATCACGGTGCCCGAGGGGCACATGTGGATGCTGCCCCGGCTCACCCCGCACTCGCCGCAGCGCGAGGCCGGCTCGATCGGCCTGGTCATGGAGCGGGTCCGTGAGGAGGGCACGCTGGAGAAGTTCCGCTGGTACTGCCCGAACTGCCAGGAGATCGTGCACGAGGTGGAGCTGCAGGTGCGTGACATCGTCGCCGACCTGCCGCCGGTGTTCACCGCGTTCTACGACAGCGAGCAGGCCCGCACCTGTGCCAAGTGCGGCACGCTGCACCCGGGCAAGGGCTGATGTCCCCCGTCGTCGACGTGCACACCCACGTCGTGCCCCAGGGCTGGCCGGAGCTGTCGAGCGCGTGCGGCGGCGACGGCTGGCCCTGGCTGCGGGTGGACTCCGAGCGCGCCGCGATGATCATGGTCGGGGAGACGGAGTTCCGGCCGATCGGCGCGCAGTGCTGGGACGCGCCGACCCGGCTGTCCGACATGGCCGACGACGGCGTCGACATCCAGGTCGTCTCGCCGACGCCGGTGTTCTTCTCGTACGAGCGCCCCGCCGACCAGGCGATGAAGGTGGCCCGCATCTTCAACGACCTGGCGCTCACGGTCTGCGCGGACGGGGGAGACCGGCTGGTGCCGTTCTGCCAGGTGCCGTTGCAGGACCCGGACCTGGCCTGCGCGGAGCTGGACCGCTGCCTGGCCAACGGGCACGCCGGGGTCGAGATCGGCAACCACGTCGGCGACCGCGACCTCGACGACGCCGGCATCGTGCAGTTCCTGCAGCACTGCGCGCAGGTCGGTGCGCCGGTGTTCGTGCACCCGTGGGACATGCCGACCGGGCCGCGCCTGGACCGGTGGATGGCCCGCTGGCTGACCGGCATGCCCGCCGAGACCCACCTGTCGGTGCTGTCGATGATCCTCGGCGGGGTCTTCGACCAGGTCCCCGAGTCGCTGCGGCTGTGCTTCGCGCACGGCGGCGGCAGCTTCCCGTTCTGGCTGGGCCGGGCCGACAACGCCTGGCACCGGCGCGGCGACGTGGTACGCGGCCAGTCCGCGCTGCCGCCGAGCCACTACACGCACCGCTTCTCCGTGGACACCGTGGTGTTCGACCCGTCCGCGCTGCGGCTGCTCGTCGACACGATGGGGGAGGACCGGGTGCTGCTGGGCAGCGACTACCCGTACCCCCTGGGCGAGCGTCCGGTCGGCGCGGTGGTGCGCAAGTCCGACTTCCTCACCGACACCCAGCGCGCCAAGCTGCTGGGCGGCAACGCCCTGGCGTTCTTGGGGCGGGAATGAGCGAGCGAATCAGTCGGCGCGGCTTCGCCGACGACGAGCGCAGCGAGGAGGAGGCATGAGCGAGGACCGGTCGGTGCTCACCAGGGAGGCGGCCGCGCCGGACCTCGCCCTGCGCTACGGCCCGCAGCCCGAGCACGTCGCCGACGTCTGGTCCGGTGACGCCCGCGCTGCGGTCCGGCCGCTGGTCGTGATCGTGCACGGCGGTTTCTGGCGGCCCGAGTATGACCGTGCCCACACTCACCCGATGGCGGCCGCGATCCGCGACGCGGGCTGGACGGTGGCGTCCGTCGAGTACCGCCGCGTGCCCGGCGACCCGGACGCGACTGTGCGCGACGTCACCGAGGCACTCGCCGTCGTGCCCGGTGAGCTGGGCGGACACGACGGACGGGTGATCACCGTCGGGCACTCGGCCGGCGGTCACCTGGTGCTGTGGGCGGCGATCGCCGCCCCCGCGCCGCGGCAGGCCGGTACGCTGGCCCTGGCGCCGGTGGCGGACCTGCGGCTGGCGCAGCGGCTGGAGCTCGACGGCGGCGCGGTCGTCGATTTCCTGGGTGCGGACGCATCGGCCCGCGAGGATCTCGACCCGGCTCGGCTGCCCGCCCCGCCGGGGCCGACGGTGCTGGTCCACGGCGTGTCGGACGAGATCGTGCCGATCACCGTGGCCGAGTCGTACGCCGTCGGGCAGCCTGGCAGCAGGCTCGTGGCGGTGCCCGGCGCGGCGCACTTCGCGGTCATCGACCCGCTGTCGGCGGCCTGGCCCACGGTGCTCGCCGAGCTGTCGCGGCTGGGTGACTGAGGCGGCACGCGACCACCCCTGAGCAGGTGGCCGCGTCCGCTCCGCTAGCGTTGAGACGTTCATTCGGACTGAGCCGGGGGGCTTCACGGTGTCCACGCCAGATCTATCCGATCTGCTGATCTACGCGGGCATCCCGCTCGCGGTGATCGGGATCATCTTTGCACTGGTCTATGCGGCCGGCGGCCGCAACGCCAAGCGGTACCGGCCCGGCCGGCCGTACGAGTTCGCGCCGGTGTGGTTCCTCGCCCGGCCCGAATCGGACGGACCGGAGGCGCAGCATGCGGCACTGGACGCCGCCGCACGCGCGGAGCTGACCGCGGCCGGCGACGTCGCGCCGGTCGTGGACGTGACAGGAGGCGCAAGTGACCGCTGGTGACCACTACGCCGTGTCCAGCGCGGCGGTGCTCGACGGGCCGTTCACGACCCGTCAGCTGCTGCGGCTCGACGACGCGCTGCGCAAGGCCGACGAGAACTCCGGCCTGACCTTCAGCACGTACGTCGGCGAGGTCGAGGAGCCGATGCGCGAGGGAGCCGAGCGGCTGCACGCCCGGCTGGCCCACCCGGCGGAGTCGGTGCTCATCGCCGTCGACCCGGCCCGGCGCCAGCTGGAGATCGTGACCGGTTCGCAGGCCCGCAAGCGCCTGTCGGACCGCGACTGCAAGCTGGCCGCGCTGTCCATGGCGGCCTCGTTCGGCGGGGGCGACCTGGCCGGCGGCCTCGTCAGCGGTCTGGCCCAGCTCACCGGGCTGGCGGGCAAGCACAACCTGTGACCTGACGTTCATGCGAGAAGGGCCGGACGCTACGCGTCCGGCCCTTCTCGCATACCTGCTCAGGACGAGGCGGCGTCCTTGGCGCGGGCCTTCAGGGCGCGCAGCACCCGGTCGTTGCCCTCGGCCATGAGGCGGCGCAGCGGGGCCGGGTGGCCCTGCTCCGCCAGCCACGCCTGCGCCGCGGCGACGGTCTGCTGCGACACGTCGAGCACCGGGTAGGCCAGCACCACGAACTCCTGCGCCGGCTCGCTGTCCCGGGCCGCCCACACGCCCGCGACCTCGGCGAAGAACCGCGGCGTGTACGGAGCGGTCAGCTCCGCCTGGGCCGGGTGCTGGAAGCCCTGGATCAGCGCCCGGTTGCGCCAGTTGGGCAGCGCCGTCGGGCCCGTCAGCTCCGTCCACACGGCGGCCTTGTTCTCCGGCGTCGGGATCAGCGCGTACGCGAGCGCCGCTCCGATGTCGCCGGACGCGGTGCGGTCGGCGTCGTGCTCGGCCTGGATGACCGCCGGCTCGACGCCGCCGTTGGCGACCAGGCACTGCACCAGCTGCCAGCGCAGCTCACCGGCGATGGTGATGCCCTCGGGCACCCCGGTGCCGGTCAGCCAGCCCTGCAGCACGGCCAGGTCGGCGCTGCCCCGGGCGGCGCTGATGAAGGCCCGCGACCAGGCGAGCTGGAAGCCGCTGCCGGGCTCGGCGACGGCCAGCGCCGCCTTGGCGGTGTCGGCCAGCTTCGCCCAGCCCGCCGGCGCCCAGGCCGGGTCGGCGTACTGGGTGAGCACCAGCTGGACCTGGCGCAGCGTGGCGGTGACCAGGTTGATGTCGCGCTCGCCGGGCAGGGCGTTGGTGACCAGCGCGACGTAGTCGCGGGCGGGCATCTCCGCATCGCGGACCATGTCCCACGCGGCGGCCCAGCACAGCGCGCGGGCCAGCGACGAGTCGAAGCCGCTCAGGTTGCCGACCACCGTGGCCAGCGAACGCTCGTCGAGGCGCAGCTTGGTGTAGGTGAGGTCGTCGTCGTTGAGCAGCAGCACGTCGGCGGCCTTGCGGCCGGCCAGCTCGGTGAGCACCGTCTCCGCGCCCGCGACGTCGGTCTCGATCCGCTCGCGGCGCACCAGGCTGCCGTCCACGAGGTCGTACAGGCCGACGGCGAGGTGGTGCGGGCGCAGCGTCGGGTGGCTCTCCGGCGCGGTCTGCACCACGGTCACCTGCCGGTACGTGCCGTCCTTGGCGATCTCCACGACCGGCCGCAGCGTGTTGACCTGGGCGGTCTCCAGCCACGCGGCGGCGAAGTCACGCAGCTCGCGGCCGGAGGCGGCCTCCAGCGCCGAGAGCAGGTCGCCGAAGGTGGCGTTGCCCCAGGCGTGCTGCTTGAAGTAGGAGCGCAGGCCGGTGACGAACGCGTCGATGCCGACGTACGCCACGAGCTGCTTGATCACGCTGGCGCCCTTGGCGTACGTGATGCCGTCGAAGTTGACCTCGACCGCGTCCACGTCGGGCATGTCGCAGTAGACCGGGTGCGTGCTGGACAGCTGGTCCTGGCCGTAGCCCCAGTTCTTGCGCAGCGACAGGAACGTGGTCCAGGCGTCGGAGAAGCGGGTCGCCTCGGCGTTGCACCAGTGCGACGCCCACTCGGCGAACGACTCGTTCAGCCACAGGTCGTCCCACCAGCGCATGGTGACCAGGTCACCGAACCACATGTGGGCCAGCTCGTGCAGGATCGTGTTGGCGCGCTGCTCGCGCTCGAAGTCGGTGACCTCGCTGCGGAAGATGTACGACGCGTCGGCGTGGGTGACGCAGCCGAAGTTCTCCATCGCGCCCGCGTTGAACTCGGGCACCCACAGCTGGTCGTACTTGGGCAGCGGGTAGCGCACGCCGAACTGCGCCTGGAAGAAGTCGAAGCCCTGCTTGGTGATCTCGAACAGCTCGTCGGCCTCCAGGTGCTCGGCCATCGAGGCGCGGCAGTAGACGCCCATGTCGATGCCGTCGTGCGTGGTGCGCACCTCGTGGTACGGCCCGGCGCACAGCGCGGTCACGTACGTCGACATGCGAGCCGACTGCTCGAAGTGGACCGTCTTGCCGAAGCCCTCGGTGGTGACCGAGTCGATCGGCGCGTTGGAGACGACCTTCCAGTGCTTGGGCACCACGGCGTGCCAGGTGTAGACAGACTTCAGGTCGGGCTGGTCGAAGCAGGCGAAGACCTTCTGGGCGTCGGCGGTCTCGAACTGGCTGTAGAGGTAGACCTCCTTGTCCGCGGGGTCGACCGCGCGGTGCAGGCCCTGCCCCTGCTGCGAGAACGGGAAGTCGGCCTCGACGACGAGCGTGTTCTGCTCGGCGAGCTGCGGCAGCACCAGGCCGGTCTCGGCGGTCCAGGCGCTGGTGTCCAGCGCGGCGCCGTTCAGCTCGGCGCGCAGGACCTTGCTCGCGGCGACCTCGATGAAGGTGCCCGCACCCGGTTGCGTGGCGGTGAACTTCACCGTGGTCACGCTGCGGAAGGTGCCGTCGCCGGGGTTGCCGGCCCCGTCGGTGAGGTCCAGCGAGATGTCGTACGAGTTGACGTCCAGCAGCCGGGCCCTGTCGGCGGCCTCGGTCTGGGAGAGATTGCGCGTACCGGTCACGGCGTGTTAACTCCTGTCGGCTGCGGTCGTGAGCAGCATGGGGGGCAGTGGCGCTGCCCAGAGCAGTCTTTCATCACGTCCCGGGTGAGGGCGCGAAGTAACTGTTTCACATTGTGTCCCAGAGGCGTGGCTAAGGTCACGCGCCGGAGTGAAACCGCCGCGTCATGATTCACCACATGACCCCTGTAAGCGAATCCCCCTCCTCGGTCGGCATGTGGTTCGACCCGATCTGCCCGTGGGCCTGGATGACCTCCCGCTGGCTGCTGGAGGTCGAGAAGGTCCGCCCGGTGAAGGTGGACTTCCACGTGATGAGCCTGTCCGTGCTCAACCAGGGCCGTGACCTGCCCGAGCAGTACCAGGACCTGATGGCCAAGGGCTGGGGCCCGGTGCGCGTGTGCATCGCGGCCGCCCGCAAGTACGGCGACCACGTGCTGCGCGACCTCTACACGGCCCTGGGCACCCGGATCCACCTCGGCAAGCAGGAGCTGGGCCCGGAGCTGTACGCCGCCGCCCTGACCGACGCCGGGCTCGACCCCGCGCTGGCCGCGGCCGCGACCGAGACGGTGCACGACGACCTGCTCGTCGAGAGCCACAACGCGGGCATGAAGCCGGTCGGCACCGACGTCGGCACCCCGGTGATCCACGCGCCCGGCCCGAACGACGAGCGCATCGCCTTCTTCGGCCCGGTCGTGACCCCGGCTCCGAAGGGCGACGCCGCGGGGCAGCTGTGGGACGGCGTGCTGCTGGTCGCGGGCATCCCCGGCTTCTACGAGCTCAAGCGCAGCCGCGACCTCGGTCCGATCTTCGACTGAGGTCCGGCCGACCGGCCGACCGCGCCGGGGCGACCTTTTCCGCCCACCCGCTCGTTGGTGAAGTGGACCACATCACCGCTTCACCGACGAGTCGGGAGAACAGACATGGCGGACGTCGCCGCGGACCCCTGGCGCCTGGACGCACCCGCCCAGGCCGTCACGGACAGCCTGGGCACCTCGTGCTTCACGGTCGAGGAGAGCAGGTGGGCGACCTGGCAGCCGGATCTGCCCGCCGAGATCGCGGCGTTCCTCGCCGAGCCGGTGCTGGTCGGGGCCTCGCCGGCCGGGTTCATGATCGGCCGCTGACCTCGCCTGCCACGGCGTGGCCCCACGGGGCCACGCCGTCCCAGCGGGTGGACGGCGGTAGCGTGAGCAGCCGTGACAGTCGTACACCCGATCCACACGGCCTGGCTCACCACGGGAGCCACCGGCGCGCAGAACTACGACGAGTTCGCCGACGACGCCGAGATCACCGAGATCATCACCGCCAACCCGCGTAGCGCGCTCGCCGTCGAGATGCCGCACCGGGCCCCGGACAGCCTGGGCAAGTCCTTCGCCGACGCGCTGCCCGACGCGGTGGCGCGGCTGGCCGAGGCCAAGGACGCGGGGGCCTACCGCTCCGCGCGGGACGTGGTGGTGCTCTACGCGATCACCGCCCCCGACGGCTCGGCCGCGTACGGCCTCTGGTGCATGGTCGACACCGACCAGATTTCCACCAGCGCCGACGAGCCCGGCCTGGTGATCCGCAACGAGGACGTCTTCCTGGAGAAGGTGCGCGAGCGGGTGGCGCTGGCCCAGGCGCTGGGCCACCTGCTGTCGCCGGTGCTGCTGCTGCAGACCGGCCGCGGCGACGAGCTGCACGCGGCGCTGGCCGACGCGGTCGCCGGAGCGGGCGAGCCGGCCGCGACCGACGTGGACCCGTCGGGGCGTACCCACGCGATCTGGCCGCTGCCCGCGGGCCCGCAGGCGGACGCGCTGGTCGCTTTGGCCGGCGGCGGCGACCTGGTCGTGGCCGACGGCAACCACCGCAGCCTGGCCGCGCAGACCGGCGGCTTCACCCGTTTCCTGGCCGTGGTGACCACGCCCGCCTCGGTGGCGATCCAGCCCTACAACCGCCTGGTGCACAAGCTCGACGTCACCGTCGAGGAGCTGCTGACCCGCCTGGAGAAGGCGGGCGCGCAGGTCGCCGAGGGCACCCCGGACGTGCCCGCCACCGGCGGCGTGATCCACCTCTACGCGGCAGGCCGCTCCTACGCGGTCACCCTGCCCCGCGACCCCGCCGGCTCCGTCGTCGACAACATCGACCACGCCCTGGTCGAGCGCGTCCTGTTCGGCGAGGCCCTGGACCTGGAGCCCGGCGACAAGCGCATCACCTACGTCGGCGGCGACTACCCGGCGTCCTGGCTGACCGGCGAGGTCGACGCCGGCCGCGCCGCCCTCGCCGTGCTCATCGCTCCGGTCACCGTCGACGACTTCGTCGAGGTCAACCTGGCCCGCCAGAAGATGCCCCGCAAGAGCACCTGGTTCACCCCCAAGGCCCGCGCCGGCCTCGTCGTAACCCAGCTCTGACGAAAGGAAGGGCACCTTCACATCGCTCCGCGATGTAGAAGGTGCCCTTCTTAACGCGCCACCCACGCTGAGCAGCGCTGACGGGACGCCGGGCGGGAGCGCGTACGGCGGGCGGGCAATGCGGGTCGTCGGCCCGGCCGCGCCATGATCGTCCGACTTGCCGGGCACGTGTGCGTATCTTGAAGCCGCATTCGCCCACCTGCCTGGCAAGTCGAAGGACCTTGGTGAGGACCGCGCCCCGCTCGGCGGTGAGCGGGTCCGCTGCGCGGCCGGCGGGTCCGGCTGGCAGACTTTGACCATGCGCGTTTACCTCGCGGCGGACCACGCCGGTTTCGAACTGAAGGCCCACCTGGTCACCGAGCTGCAGGCCAAGGGATACGACGTGGTCGACGTCGGCGCGCACGCCTACGACGCCGAGGACGACTACCCCTCGTTCTGCCTGCACGCCGGGCACCGCGTCGTCACCGACCCGGGCAGCCTCGGTGTGGTGATCGGCGGTTCCGGCAACGGCGAGCAGATCGCCGCCAACAAGATCGCGGGCGTACGCGCCGCGCTGGCCTGGAACATCGACACGGCCACCCTGTCCCGCCAGCACAACGACGCCAACGTCGTCGGCATCGGCGCGCGCCAGCACTCGCTGGAGGAGGCCACCGCGATCGTGGAGGCGTTTCTCAGCACCCCGTTCTCGCAGGCCGAGCGGCACGCCCGGCGCATCGAGGAGGTCGCGGTGTACGAGAAGACCGGCGAGCTGCCCCCGCTGCCCAACTGACGGATTCCCGACTGTTTCGGGGCGATTCCGGCGGGGTCAGCGCAGCGGATCGCGCGGCACCCAACCACGGCGGACGATCTCCAGCTCGGCCTCGGCGCGGGCCAGGTCTTCTGCCGTGGGCCGGGCGGCGTCCCGCGCCCGCAGCGCCGCCGACAGGCTGATCTGCGACGCACCGGGCCCGATCAGGCCGCGCAGGCCCCGCTCGAGGTCGTGGTCGTCATCGTCGTCGGAGCGGCCACGGTGCCTCCGGCGCTCGTATTCCTGCATCCCGTCAGGCTATCGGGTGAACTCGGCCGGCCGCGATACTCGGCTGGCGGTGTCGTGTCGGGCGGCTAGCATGTCGGGCGTGACTGAGGGGACCGATCCGACGCAGGAACTGCGCTTCGACCGCACGCAGGAGATCCCGACCGAGGCGTTGCAGACCCAGCAGCCCGGTCCGGGCCAGAAGGACTTCAAGACGGGTGTGGCAGCGGTGCCCGCCCAGCGCCAGGTGGAGCAGACGGTCTCCTTCGAGCCGACGCTCGCGCCGGGCCAGATCGTCACGTCCGGCCACCTCAAGCGCCCGGACGTGCCGTTCGCCGTACGCATGCGGCAGCTGAAGGCGGGCGGCCGGTGGAGCGTCGCCGGAGCGATCTTCCTGCTGGTCTCCTGGGGCCTGTGGGCCGCCTCGGCGGGCGGCGACAGCGACCACGCCTCGGCCACCCTGGCCCTGTTCCTGGTGTTCGTGGTGGCGGTCGGCCTGTTCGCGCTGTCCCGGCTCGTCGGCGGCGTGGTGCTGGAGAAGCTCATGGGGCGGACCCGGCGCAGCGCCTGGCTGTCGCACGCCGTGACCGGCCTCTTCCTGGTCGTCGCCGGTGTGCAGTACCTGCGAACCATCGAATGGGTCATCGACGCCTGGAACTTCCTGCGCGGCGTCCGCTGACCGAACCCCGTCCCACCTCGCGACACGTCCCCGGCTGAGACCGCCCGCTCGGGCGGCTGCCGGATGAAGATCGCCGTTTCGGGTCAGGATCTGCGCTTCGACCGTGGATCCGGACCGGAAACGGCGATCTTTGCGTTTGTCGGATGCCACGAATCGGTCGGAACTAGGGTGGATTGACCCGGGGGAGTTCGTCCGATCGTGGGGAGGGCGGGGTGGGACTGCGGTATCCGCTGGCCGCGGCGCTCGGCGTGCTGCTGCTCGGCGGCGGTGTGGTCCTCGGCCGCGGGCTGCTCGCCGACCCCACCGCGGGTGTGGGTCCCACCGGCGTCGGCACCGTCGTCGTGGCAGAGCCGCAGCTCGCCGCGCCGGTGACGCCGAGCGGCACGCCCGCCTCGACACCCGCCGCGATCATCCCCGGGCTCGCGCCGTATGTCGGCACCTGGCGGGTGCACGGCGCCGAGCTGACCATCGAGCCCGACGGCAAGGCCACCGAGCGCATCGACCTCGGCCCGTGCCGCGGCATCGACGTCCCCGTCCGCTGCACGGCGACCGCGACGCTCAAGGTGGACCTGAGCCCGGGGGCTCCCCACCTGGTCTACACGGGCTTCCGCTACACCGGCGACGACGGCGCGACGGTCGTGCCGGACAGCCTCGAAGGCCTGCCCCGCGTCGGCGACGGATACCGGGTGCGGGTGTTCGCCCCCGGGGTCATCGAACTGATCCCGCTCACCGAGCACCTGCGCCGGATCCTCGGCTCGCCCTACCGCTGCAGCGCCGCCGCCGACGAGAACGCCCACCGCCGTCTCTGCAACGCCTGACCGCCTCCGGAATGGACCGTCTGGACAGATACGGCGGGCCGTACGGACGTCGCTCTATGGCGTGAGTCGTGATTGGAGCGCAGGCCACGGGTGTGGTCTGCTGCGCTGGTGAGCATCTCGGTCGACGTCTATCTGCGCAACGATTCCGGCAACCTCGTCATCCTGACCACCCCGCCGGAGGAATCCGACCTCGTCGGGCACGACGACACCCGGCACACCCTCTGGGGCTCGCCCGCGGTGCGCGCCCTGGGCGCGACGGTGGTGGTCGGGCTGGCCCAGGGGGACGTGTGGGTCGACTTCGGGCGGCTCGACGAGATGGTCGCCGACTGCGAGCTCATCGGAAAGCACCTGGCCGACGTGGCGGCCGCCGCGGGGCGGTCGGAGGACTACCTCCGGTTCCGGGTCGGCAACCTGCTCGCCGCCGCCGAGCGGGCCCGGGCGCACCGCGCGGGCGTGGTGATCTGGGCCGGGCACGGCGACATCGTGTACGCCTCCCGCCCGATGGCCGACGCGGGCCCGTCGGCCTGCTGACCGCGCTTCGGCACCGCGAAGGCCCAGGTGATTGCACCTGGGCCTTCGCGTCGGCTGGCTCCCTCGCGCTGTGAGTCCCGCGCTGTGAGTTAGACCATACCGCTGGCTTTCCGTGCGGCGGCGTGGCTGGCGCGCCATACCGCAGTCGGCACGCGATCGGCGTAGTGAACAGGCGTCTCTCGTCGAGGTGGTTGCCGGGCGCGCACCCGCCGCGCCGAGGGGTGCCCTGTCGACGGGACAGCGGGCCGCATCACCGTGGTCTAGCCTCCACGACCAAGCATTGTCGATGTCTCGACTCCCATGCGCTTGCCGCAGGGGCTGGGGGCATATCCGTCTTCGCGGCATTCGTGTCAGCTCGACCTGGTGGTGTTGATGATGAGTGGTACCGGTGAGCGTTCCCAATCAGCCCGGCATCGGGCCGTACGTACGGTGGCTGTGGCTTTGTCGGCGCTGTTGTTGGTGACGTTGGCCTACGTGCCGGCCGAGGCCGGACAGAACCACGGTGCACCTGCGGTGGAGAGGCCGGCCGGGCCGGCCAAGGGTGCGGGAAGGGCCGCGGAGATCCCGAAGCGTGATCCGTCGGCCGACAAGACCATGCGTAAGCCGGACTCCGTCGTGTGGCCTGCCGGAGGCA
Source organism: Catellatospora sp. NPDC049133 (assembly GCF_040648455.1). Lineage (NCBI taxonomy): Bacteria > Bacillati > Actinomycetota > Actinomycetes > Micromonosporales > Micromonosporaceae > Catellatospora > Catellatospora sp. NPDC049133. Next base: position 16,375 of record NZ_JBEZDT010000030.1, on the reverse strand, counting down.
CGGCCGACGTCGACGCGATGTCGGTGGACACCTCCCTGCAGGAAGTCGGCGGCCTGCCGTTCGACATCGCGCGGGGCGCAGAGGGGCATGCCGCCGACGCCCCGCGGAAAGTGCGCGTCAAGGTGCTCCGGCAGGCGGTGTCGCAGGCTCTCGCGGTGGATGCCCCGGTCTTCAAGGTGTACCGCACGGATGGCGAGCCGAACGCGCGGAAGGTGAATGTTCGGATCGGCTACGGCCGGTTCGCGCATGCCCGCGGCGGTGACTGGGGTGCGCGGCTCCGGCTGGTGGCTCTGCCTGCCTGTGCCCTGACGGCACCGGACAAGCCGGAGTGTCGCACCGGGCGACCGCTGGCCACGATCAACGACAGCGGTGCGCAGACCCTGTCGGCCGAGGTCGACGCCGCAGCGGCCGAGTCCGGTGCGATGGCGTTCACCATGATGGCCGGCGAGGCGTCGGTGCAGGGAGATTTCAAGGCCACCAAACTCGCCCCGTCGTCGTCCTGGTCGACGTCGCTGTCCTCGGGCGCGTTCACCTGGACCTATCCGATCCGCACCCCCGGAACTCCGGGCGGGCTCGGCCCGCGTATCGCGCTGTCGTACTCCTCGCAGACCGTCGACGGGCGCACCGCCGCCACGAACAACCAGGGGTCGTGGCTCGGTGAGGGCTTCTCCTACGAGCCCGGCTACATCGAGCGCCAGTACAAGTCCTGCGACGATGACGGGCACGAGGACTCGGCTGAGAAGTGCTGGGCGTTCCAGAACGCGACCATGATGCTGTCGGGCCGTTCCGGCACGCTGGTGAAGGTCACCGACAACCTGTGGCGACTGTCGGACGACGACGGTTCCAAGATCGAGCGGCTGACCGGTGCGAGCAACGGTGACAACGACGGGGAGCACTGGCGGGTCACCACCACCGACGGCACTCAGTACTACTTCGGCAAGAACCGGCTGCCGGGCTGGAGCACCGGCAAAGAGGTGACCGAGTCGGTATGGACGGTGCCGGTGTTCGGCGACGACTCCGGCGAGCCGTGCCATGACAGCGGCGGCTTCGCTGACTCGTGGTGCAACCAGGCATGGCGCTGGAACCTTGACTACGTGGTCGACCCGCGCGGCAACGTGGTCTCCTACTTCTACGACGCGGAAACCAACCACTACGCGCGCAGTGGGAAGACGGACGTCGACGGGACGGCGTACCACCGGGGCGGCTGGCTCGCCCGCATCGACTACGGGCAACGCGACCAGCAGGTCTACAGCACCAGCGCGCCGGCCCGGGTGGTCTTCCACGCCGCCGAGCGGTGCATCCCGGGCGGCAGTGTCGACTGCGATCCCGGCGACTTGGACGAGGACACGGCCGCTTCTTGGCCGGACGTGCCAGAGGACCTGATCTGCGCGGCGAACACCCACTGCGAGTGGACGCAGTCGGCGGCGACGTTCTTTACCCGCAAGCGGCTCACGAAGATCGAGACGCAGATCCGGCAGGGCGTAGGCTGGTCGCCGGTCGAGTCTTGGGCACTGGAGCACGAGTTCAAGGTCAACGATGACAATTCGCGCACGCTGTGGCTGAAGAAGATCACTAACACCGGCCACTGGGGCGATCCGGACATCACGCTGCCGGCCACCGAACTGGAGGGCATCCAACTGCCCAACCGCATCGTCAAGACCGGCGACAACCTCGGGCCGCTGATCCGCTATCGGCTGGCCACTGTCAAGACCGACAGCGGTGCGCAGATCTCGGTCAACTACGCGCCCGCCGACTGCAGCAAGGACAACCTGCCCACTCCCGGCAACTCCGACAGGCGCTGCTTCCCAGTGATCTGGAATCCTCTCGGCGGCGACGACGAGGACGAGGTCACCGACTGGTTCCACAAGTACGTCGTGGCGAGTGTGGTCGAGGATGACCTCGTCGGTGGAAACGACGACATGGTCGCCGCGTACGAGTATGTCGGCGACGCGGGCTGGCGCAAGGACGAGCCGGACGGCATCGGCAAGGCTGAGGATCTCACCTGGTCCGACTGGCGCGGCTACAAGCAGGTGACCGTGCGTTCCGGCAACGGGCAGAGCATGCCCGCCCGGACCGACCACTTCTTCCTGCGCGGACTCTCGGGCGGCAAGCAGGCCAACGGCAGCACTCCGGTGGTCAACCGCACGGACTCGACCGGTGCGAGCTACACCGATCACGACCAGTGGTCTGGCCACGAGCTTGAGACGATCGTCTACAACGGATCCGACGTCATCAAGAAGACGATCAACCAGCCGTGGCGACACATCACCCGGACGCAGACCGAGGACTGGGGAAGCCGGCAGTCGGCGTATGTCCGCGTCGACGTGGTGCGCAACCTGATCTCCATGCCGGATGACGCGCAGGGCAACGACGTCTGGCGCGAGGTCAAGACAGTCACCAGCTTCGACACCGCCTGGGGGCGCGTGCTCCAGGTGGAGGACCTGGGCGACGTGGCGACGTCGGGGGACGACAAGTGCGTGCAGACATGGTACGCGGACAACCCGGACACCTACATGTACATGTATGTGTCACGAACCCGGACCGTTTCGGTCGGGTGTGGGCTCACACCTGACCTGAACACGCAGCTCGTGGCGGACGCGCGTACCAGCTTCGACCTGAAGGCGTACGGCGAACCCCCCGTGAAGGGCATCCGCACCCGCAGCGAGTCCCTTGACCGGTACGACGGCACCGACACGCGCTACCTGGTCACCTCGGAGACGACCACGCAGGACGGCTACGGCCGCGCAACGACGGTGAAGGACGCGGGTGGACACGCGACCACCACGGCGTTCGTCGAGACCGACGGCCTCACGACCCAGACCACCGTCACCAGCCCGGCGCCTTTCAGCCATGTCACCACGACCACCCAGGATCCCGCGTACGGGGTGCCGACGGTGATCGAGGACGTGAACCTCAACCGCAGCGATCTCGCTTATGACGCGTTCGGCCGGTTGGCCGAGGTCTGGCGTGCGGACCGGAGCAAGGCGCAGGGCGCTGCGCCGAGCATGAAGTTCACCTATACCGTGCGCAACGACAAGCCGAGCGTGATCAAGACTGAGACGCTCAGGAACGACGGCTCCTACCGCCCCACCTACGAGCTCTTCGATGGCATGCTGCGGCCCCGTCAGACGCAGGCTCCGGGGTCGGGCGGGTGGCTGCTGGCCGACACCTTCTACAACGGCATCGGTCAGGCGTACAAGACGAACAAGGGCTACCTCGCCACCGGAACGCCAGGGGACATCCCGATCGTGACTGCGGAAGGCTCGGTCAATGGGCAGACCACCTTCACCTATGACCAAGCCGGTCGGCAGATCGTCGAGACGTTCTCCGTCGCCGGTGACGCGCGGTGGTCCACCTCGACGACGTACGAAGGCGACCGCGTCCATGTGGATCCGCCCGCGGGCGGGATCGCCACCACTACGGTCAGCGGTGCCCGGGGCCAGGTCACCGAACTGCGCCAGTACCACGGCGACAGCCCTTCCGGTCCGGCCGACGTCACGCACTACACCTACACGCCGAGCGGCCAGTTGGAGACGGTCACCGATCCGTCCGGCAACAAGTGGACCTACCACTACAACCAGCGCGGCCTCAAGGAGTGGATCGAGGACCCGGACAGCGGGGACACGCACTACACCTACGATGCGATCGGAAATGTGGGCTCCGCCACCGACGAACGTGGCAACACGCTCTCCTACAAGTACGACGAGCTCAACCGCAAGACCGAGATGTGGCAGGGCCAGATCGGCTCCGGCACCAAGCTGGCCGCGTGGGTCTACGACAGCCTCGCCGGCAACAAGGGCCAGTTGCACTACAGCCAGCGCCTGGTGGACGGGCAGAGCTACTACACCATCTACGCGATGCGCGACAAGCTGTACCGGCCTCTGAAGGTCAATTACAGCTTCCCGGCCGCCGGCGTGGGAACCGCGCTCGGCAAGAGTTACCAGTTCACCACCGCCTACAACACCGACGGCACCGTGCAGTCGACCGGATTCCCGGCCGCCGGGGGCCTGCTCGCCGAGGCGGTCGTCACCAGCTATGACGGCCTCCAGCGGGCGATCGGCCTCTCCGGAACGAGCAGCTACGTCACCTCGACCCTGCACGGTGACCTCGGCGAGTTGCGCCAGGCTGAGCTGTTCACCGGCGGGGCGAACAAGAAGGCCTGGCTGACGTACGAGTATGAGCGGGGTACGGGGCGCCTGGTGCGGTCAAGGGTCGACCGACAGGGCGTGGCGACCATCGACATGGACGCCCGCTACCACTACGACGCCGCCGGCAACGTGCTCTCGATCGCCGACGGGGCGACCACGCCGGGTGGGACCGACGTCCAGTGTTTCGAACATGACCATCTGCGCCGGCTGACCGAGGCGTGGAGCCATGCCAGCACCACCAAGACGTGTGCCGACGGGGCGGACGAGACAGGGGTCGGCGGGCCGGCTCCCTACCGCCAGTCGTGGACGTTCGACGCGGTCGGCAACCGTGAGACCGAGACCGTCCACGCGCTTTCCGGTGGCACCGACACCGAACGCGATTACCACTATGCCGACGCGGGCGAACCCGGGCCGCATCTGCTGCGTTCGGTCAGCGAGGCGGGGCCCGGTGGCGCCAAGACCTACGCCTACGAGTACGACTCGTCGGGCAACACGGTCTGCCGCCCGGCTGCGGCCGCCTCGAACAACTGCGCCACCGGCGCGGGTTCGCAGAACCTGGCCTGGGATGCTGAGGGACACCTGGCGACGAGCGCGCCTGCCGGCGGCCAGGCCACCACGTACATCTACGACGCTGACGGCAACCGCATCGCCCGTAAGGACGCGGGTGGTGGCACTACGCTGTTCCTGCCCGGAATGGATCTCGCGGCAAGTGGCAGCACCGTCACCGGCACCCGCTACTACGGGTTCGGCGGGCAGATCGTCGCGGTCCGGAACAGCACCGGGGTGCACTTCACGGCTGCCGACCACCACGGGACTGCCTCGTGCACCATCAATGCGGTCACGGGTGCGATCACCTGGCGACGCACCACGCCCTACGGTGGCACGCGCGGCACCCCGCCGTCCGCCTGGCCGGACACGAAGGGCTTTGTGGGGGGCACGGAAGACCCCACCGGGCTGGTGCATCTGGGTGCCCGTGAATACGATCCCTCGACCGGCAGGTTCGTGTCGATCGACCTGCTGATGGATCCGTACCACCCGCAGACGCTGCATGGCTACGTCTACGGGAACAACAGCCCGGTCACCTTCAGCGATCCCACCGGCAACGACTGGTGGGACCCGGTGGCCAACTTCTTCCGGCGCCTCGGCGAGATCGACGACAAGAGCCCGTATCTCGACCTGACCTGTGGTACCGCCGAGTGCATCAACTTCCGCAACAAACGCGAGACCGGCCACGACGACATGGGTCACACCTGGCTCACCGTGTACAGCGGTGTCCCCGTGGTCGACTCGCTCGCGATGAACGCGGATGCCGCGCTCTACCGCTCCGAAGGCAACGAGAAGGCCGCGGCAGAGGTGGAGGAGGCGATCCAGGCAGACACCAACATCGCAATGTCGGGTGTCGGCCTCGTCGTTCCCGGTGTGCTCGTGCGGTGGTTCCAGCGGCTCGCACGGTTGGCCAAGGAAAAGAAGCTGATCGGCAAGATCGCCCCCGACGGTAGCGACCTCGCCCGCATGGTGCAGGGCGGCCGCGGGAAGCTCGCCGACCCGATGTCGGGCAAGAACGGGGCGGTCTTCGAGTACATCGATGCGAAGGGCAAGAAGCGGACCACGATGATGTTCAGCGACTGGCCCATTCACGCCGAGCGCCTGATCTGGGCGCAACTCGAGAAGCAGGGGGTCAAACCGAACCAGGTGACACGGATCTACACCGAATTCCAGCCCTGCTCCACTCCCACGGTCAAGGCGGGATGCAACAGGTTTGTGAACGACACTTTCACTGAGGCGAAAGTCACCTGGGCTTGGGAGTACGATGACCAGGCTTCGCGGCTCCGCGGCAAGGCTGAGAAGGCTAAATACCTAGCGCAGAAGTACGGATGATAAACGGGATGACCACACCGAACGAGTTGGCGGAGAGAGTGCGCTCCTTGTGGGCCGACTACGAGTTGCTGCACTTCTCTCCGCCGGCTCTCTCGGAACTCGGCATGTCACCAGGAGACGAAGCCGTCCTTCGGATCGGGATGCCGCGGGAGGTCGGGTCGGGAGCGATCTTCGTCGCCCGTGAGCTCGAGATGCTGACGTCGTCGAGCGGCTCGCGGTTCGCACGCTTGGGTGTGGGCGCCTACGAGCAGTGCGACATCTGTGTCGACCTGGACACCGGCGCGGTGGTCAATCCGTTCGTGAACGGCCAGGAGGAACTCGACAGCGGCTACTACGTCAATCGCGACGTGGCCGCGTTCCTGGAGTTCCTCTGCGCGATGGAGCGCTACGCGAGGCTCGTCGCGAGTGATCCGGGGCGGCAGGTGCTGCTCGCCGAGGTCGAGACGGTGCGGGCGCACCTGCGCCTGGTCGACGAGGCCGCGCTCGCCCCGGACGCCTGGTGGACGGGCACCGTCGAGGAGATGGACATGGTTTAGCGGTGAGCACGCCTGCGAGCGCGATCAGCGTGGTTCAAGAAGGGTACAGGCCCCACTGGCGGCCCGCGGCGCAGGCGACGCCGCTGACGGCGACGAGTGTCACGGCGGTCAGGGAGAGGCTGACCGAGTC
>NZ_JBEZDT010000030.1:0-9673 GCF_040648455.1 Catellatospora sp. NPDC049133 | reverse complement strand
TATAAACACCCGCCCCACCACGCACAAGTGTGTGGGGCCACAAATTAATTGAACCACTTTTGAGCTGCTATCTCTATGGAGCGGGCGACGAGAATCGAACTCGCGTAGTCAGTTTGGAAGACTGAAGCTCTACCATTGAGCTACGCCCGCGCGGCCCCTAGTCTAGCGGCCCGTCAGCACGGTCCGTCGGCGAGGTCGACGTGCCGGACCGTGGCTGGTCGGGGTGGCCGGATTCGAACCGACGGCCCCTCGCTCCCAAAGCGAGTGCGCTACCAAGCTGCGCTACACCCCGTTGCGCCGGTGACCGGCGCCCCCGGAAGTGTATGCGGTCTTCGCACCCGGTCGCACACCCATATAGCCGTGTCCTGTTGTGAATCATTTTCGGCATTTGCCCCCTGCCGACCCCTGTGCCGATCTACGGTGGAGCCAGGGACGGGGAGACGATTCGCCCCTCGCTAGCCGGTCCGGGAGTGCACCGGGGTTCGTTCGTCCGAGCCGTTGACACTCCTGGACCGGCGCCTTCGGCGGGGCCGGTGCAAGGCGCGGCGGTGTGGCCCGGACCCCCGGTGGGGCTTTGTTCGATCAGGCGGATGGGGCTCCACCGGGCTGCGTGGGCCGGTCCTGGTGGGCCAGGTGCGCGTTGGCCGGGGTGAGCCGCTCCGGCCTGATCTTCTTGTGCAGCCATCCCGTCAGCGCGACGGTGAGCAGCGCGAAGAAGACCGCGCCCAGCAGGGCCGCCTCCTTGCCGTCGGCGGGGCCGGCCGACAGAGTGACGAGCGGGGCCGCGAGCGAGTGCGGCGGCAGGTCGGCGGCGGGCGTGAGGCTCAGCAGCGGCCCGCCGACGTCGGCGAGCACGGTGGCGAGCAGCATTGGCGCATCGATCGGTGGCACGGCGGACCCCTCCCCGGACAACCCGCCCAGTTTGTCTGCTTTGCTGGATATTATGGTGGTGCCGCGCCCGAGATGTGTGACATCCGCCGAGAACCGCGGCCCGATGCCAGGGGCCAACCAGGTATTCGCCTACACTCGACCGGGCTCCGTGTCCGCGTGTCGGACCGGCCTCATGACGCGGCGTGGCCGAGCAGTACAGTGCGAAGGCCCGTCAAAACGACCGAAAGATCCCAAGGAGTACGCCAGTGAAGAGCACCGTCGAGACTCTGAGCCCGACGCGAGTGCGGCTCGCCATCGAGGTGCCGTTCGCAGAGCTCGAGCCGAGCCTGAAGAAGGCGTACCGGGAGATCGCGGCGCAGGTGAACATCCCCGGCTTCCGCAAGGGCAAGATCCCGGCTCAGGTCATCGACCAGCGCGTGGGCCGCGGCGCCGTGCTGCAGGAGGCGATCGAGGAGGCCATCCCGCAGCAGATCTTCGCCGCCGTGCGTGAGCACGAGGTCAAGCTGCTGGGCCGCCCGGCCGTGGACAACCTCGAGTTCTCCGACGGCCAGCCGCTGAAGTTCACCGCGGACGTCGACGTGCGCCCCGAGCTGACCATGCCCGAGCTGAGCGCCATCAAGGTCGAGGTCGAGCCGCTGGCGATCGCCGACGCCGAGATCGACGAGCAGGTCGACGGCCTGCGCCAGCGCTTCGCAACCCTGAAGACGGTCGAGCGCGCCGCCGCCACCGGTGACTACGTGCAGCTCGACCTGATCGCCACGGTCGACGGCGCCGAGGTCGAGGGCGGCACCGCCAACAACATCTCCCACGAGGTCGGCTCCGGCCAGCTCCTCAAGGGCCTGGACGAGGCCGTCGTCGGCCTGTCCGCCGGCGAGGAGGCGACCTTCACCAGCCAGCTCGTGGGCGGCGAGTTCGCCGGCCGCGACGCCGACGTGAAGGTGACCGTGCGCACGGTCAAGGAGAAGGAGCTCCCCGAGCTCGACGACGAGTTCGCCGGTCTGGCCAGCGAGTTCGACACCCTGGAGGAGCTGCGCGGCGACCTGCGCGAGCGGATCACCCGGGTCAAGAAGGTCGAGCAGCTGTACGCGGCCCGTGACAAGGCGCTCGCCGAGCTGGTCAAGCAGGCCAACGTGCCGGCCCCCGAGGGCGTCGTCTCCGACGAGGTCGAGCAGCGCAAGGCCGCCATGGTCGAGCAGCTCGAGCGCATGGGCGCGAGCCTGGAGGAGTACCTCGCCGCCGAGGAGAAGACCGAGGAGCAGATCGACGCCGAGCTCGCCGACGCGGCCGCCGAGGGCGTGAAGATCCAGCTGGTGCTGGACACCATCGCCGAGGCGGAGAACGTCGAGGTCAGCGACGACGAGTACGGGCACGAGATCGTGCACCGCGCCCAGCGCGCCGGTGTCGCTCCGCAGGTGTACTACGACCGCCTGGTCCAGCAGGGCGCCGCGGCCGCCGTCTACGGCGACGTGCGCCGGGGCAAGGCGCTGGCGCTGGTCATGGAGCGGGTCGTGATGACCGACACCGCCGGCGAGGTGCTGAGCCTGGACTCGCTGCGCGAGGACAACGGCCACGAGGGTCACGACCACGGTGACCACGAGGGCCACAACCACTGATGTGAAGATCGAGAGGGACCCGTTCACCACCGTGGGCGGGTCCTTCTGCGTTCATGCCGGGGCCGGGTGCGCTGACAGCGAACACGCCGATCTCGGGGAAGCTGCGGTCAGTGGCAGCGGTTAGGGTCGCTGTAGGACAACGAGAAAGGCTGCCGATATGAGCGAGCTGCACGTTCCATCTGCGCGGGGTTCCGATCCGATCGCCGGCGGCCTCGACGATTCTGTGTACAACCGCCTGCTCAAGGAGCGCATCGTCTTCCTGGGCAGTGACGTGAACACCCAGGTCGCCAACCGGATCTGCGCGCAGCTCCTGCTGCTGTCCGCGGAGGACCCGGACCGCGACATCTACCTCTACATCAACTCGCCCGGCGGCTCGGTGTACGACGGCATGGCGATCTACGACACCATGCAGTACATCAAGAACGACGTGGCCACGATCGCGCTCGGCATGGCGGCCTCGATGGGGCAGATGCTGCTGTGCGCGGGCGCCAAGGGCAAGCGCTCGGCGCTGCCGCACGCGCGGATCATGATGCACCAGGCCTCCGGCGGCATCGGCGGCACCGCGGCCGACATCGCCATCCAGGCCGAGCAGATGATCTACACCAAGAAGCTGATGATCGACCTGATCGCGCAGCACACCGGCCAGCCGGTGGAGCAGATCGAGGCCGACAGCGACCGTGACCGCTGGTTCAACGCGCAGGCGGCCAAGGAGTACGGCTTCATCGACCACGTGATCACTTCGGCGCAGGCCGTGCCGGTCGGGAACTGAAGGAGTTCAACGATGTTTCCAAACCTGAAGCCGAGCTTCGCCGAGGTCAGCAACCGTTACATCATTCCCTCGTTCATCGAGCGCACGTCGTACGGGACCAAGGAGACCAACCCGTACAACAAGATGTTCGAGGACCGCATCATCTTCCTGGGTGTGCAGGTCGACGACGCGTCCGCGAACGACGTGATGGCGCAGCTGCTGGTGCTGGAGGCGGCCGATCCCGACCGTGACATCACCATGTACATCAACTCGCCCGGCGGCTCGTTCACGGCGATGACCGCGATCTACGACACCATGCAGTTCGTGCGCCCGGACATCCAGACGGTGTGCCTGGGCCAGGCGGCCAGCGCCGCGGCGGTGCTGCTGGCGGCGGGCACGCCGGGCAAGCGCCTGGCGCTGCCGAACTCGCGCATCATCATCCACCAGCCGGCCACCGAGGGCGGCTACGGGCAGGGCTCGGACATCGAGATCCAGGCTCGGGAGATCATGCGGATGCGCACCCAGCTGGAGGAGATGCTGTCGCGGCACTCCGGCAAGGACCTGGCGCAGGTCAAGAAGGACATCGACCGCGACAAGATCCTCACGGCTGCCGAGGCGCTCGACTACGGCCTGGTCGACTCCGTGATGACCAGCCGTAAGAAGAGCCTGATGGCGGGCGCTCGCTGATGCCTCGTGGTGCCGTCCACCCCAACAGGTGGACGGCACCACACCGGTGTCACAGTGGCGTGTCAGAATCTGGTTCAGCGGTAGGCGGGGTGGGGACGCCGCAAACCGGCTCACAACAGGTAACGTCAAGGCAGAACCGATGTCGCGCCGCCTCGTGGCGGCACGATGTTCGTCCGCTTCAGGGGCAGGGGGAGTCGTAGGTGGCACGGATCGACGGCGGCGACCTGCTGAAATGCTCTTTCTGCGGCAAGTCGCAACGCCAGGTGAAGAAACTCATCGCCGGACCGGGCGTCTACATCTGCGATGAGTGCATCGACCTCTGCAACGAGATCATCGAAGAGGAGCTCGCCGGCGAGGAGCAGGTCCGCTGGGAAGAGCTGCCCAAGCCGATGGAGATCTGCCAGTTCCTCGACTCGTACGTGGTCGGGCAGGACGGCGCCAAGAAGGCGCTCGCGGTGGCGGTCTACAACCACTACAAGCGGCTGCAGGCCGAGGCGGCGCACACCCGGGGCGGTGAGGCGGTCGAGGTCGCGAAGAGCAACATCCTGCTGATCGGCCCGACGGGCACCGGCAAGACGCACCTCGCGCAGACCCTGGCCCGCATGCTCAACGTCCCGTTCGCGATAGCCGACGCGACCGCGCTGACCGAGGCCGGCTACGTGGGTGAGGATGTCGAGAACATCCTTCTCAAGCTCATTCAGGCCGCGGACTGGGACATCAAGCGCGCCGAGACCGGCATCGTCTACATCGACGAGATCGACAAGATCGCCCGCAAGTCCGACAGCCCCTCGATCACCCGTGACGTCTCCGGCGAGGGCGTGCAGCAGGCGCTGCTGAAGATCCTGGAAGGCACCCGGGCCAACGTGCCGCCGCAGGGCGGCCGCAAGCACCCGCACCAGGACTTCGTCGAGATCGACACCACGAACATCCTGTTCATCTGCGGTGGCGCGTTCGCGGGCCTGGAGCAGATCATCGAGCAGCGCACCGCGCGCTCGGGCCTGGGCTTCGGCGCGCACCTGCGGGCGGTCTCCGATCGCACCAACGACGAGGTGCTGGCCAAGGTCATGCCGGAGGACATGCTGAAGTTCGGCATCATCCCCGAGTTCATCGGCCGCCTGCCCGTCATCACCACGGTGCGCAGCCTCGACCGCGAGGCGCTCGTCAAGATCCTGACCGAGCCCCGCAACGCCCTGGTGAAGCAGTACCAGCGCCTGTTCGAGCTCGACAACGTGGTGCTGGACTTCGACTCCGAGGCCCTGGAGGCCATCGCCGACCAGGCCATGCTGCGCAACACCGGCGCCCGCGGCCTGCGGGCCATCATGGAAGAGGTCCTGCTCTCCGTGATGTACGAGGTGCCCAGCGACCCGAACGCCGAGCGGGTGCTGATCACCCGGGACACCGTGCTGGAGAAGGTCTACCCGACGATCGTGCCCCGTCGCGACATCAGCACCGGCCGCCGGGCGCGTCACCACCGCGAGGAGAAGACCGCCTGAAGACGCGGAAAGCGCCGTCCCTCCTCGGGGGACGGCGCTTTCGTCGTATCGGGGCGGGACCCGGCGGTGAGCCGAACGGGTCGAGCTCAGCGCTGGGCGATCAGCGAGCCACGTCGACGGTCGAAGTCGCCGGGGGGCATTGCCACGATCATGACCAGCCGGGCCGGGGAGTCGAGCGCGTTGCGGTAGGAGTGTGCGCGGTCGGCCCGGAAGTCCAGGGTCTGCCCGACACCCACCGGGTGGTCGACGCCGTCGACAGTGACCGCGATCTGCCCGACCAGCACGTGCACCATGCACCGCGTGCCGGGTAGCAGTTCCTCGGCCTCACAGCGCTCCTGCGGGGCGAACCGCCAGTCCCACAGCTCCACGAAGTCCGGGTCGTTCAGGCCGCGCAGCAGCCGTCCCGTGCCGCCCCGCCCGCCTCGCCACAGCACAGGGGCGTCGTCCATCTCGCTGAGGTGCACGGTCCGGTCGGCGGCGGGCTGGAGCAGGCGGGCCACGGTGACCCCGAAGGCGTCCGCGATGCGGGCCAGCGTGCCGACGCTGGGGTTGGTGCGGCTGCCCTCGATCTGGACGAGCATGCCCTTGCTGACCCCGGAGCGGCCGGAGAGCTCGTCGAGGGACCAGCCGCGGCCAGCCCGCAGCGCGCGTACGTGCAGCGCCACCGCGGCATTGATCTCGTCAAGGGGCAGATGCCGGGGCCGGGGCGCGTGCGAACCGTCGCCGCGTGCGGTGGATCGGGCCCGTTCGATCGTCGTATCGGTCAACGCGCTGTCCTTTGCGGTCAATACTGTGATACGAACTCGTCGTGATCTCTATCCTGCTTGCGGGCACGTCCGCCCTGGTCTGGGGCACCGCCGACTTCTGCGGTGGCAAGGCCGTCCAGGGTGCCGCGAGCGTGCGTGGCCATTCGTACTCGGTGACCGTGGTATCGCAGTTGTGCGCGATACCGATGATCGCAGCTTTCCTCCTGTTGGTCCCGGGTCGGCTCGGCGTGTCGGCACTGGGATGGGGCATGGCGGCCGGGATTGCCGGACTTTTCGGGATTGTCCTGCTGTACCAAGGGCTGGCGAGCGGCGCGATGGCCGTCGTGGCCCCCGTCACCGCGGTCACCTCCGCGCTGGTACCGCTGACCGGTGGCCTGCTGCTCGGGGAGCGGCCCGCCGCCGCCTCGCTCATCGGGGCGGTCTGCGCCATCGGGGCGATCGCGCTGGTCAGCCTCGGCCCCGCGGAAGGCGCGAGCGCAACCGGCCCGCGCGTGATCGGGCTGGCGCTGGCCTCCGGCGCCATGTTCGGGATCTTCTTCCTGCTGCTGGCCCAGGCCGGGGAGAGCGCCGGCATGTGGCCGCTGGCCGCCGCCCGGCTCGCCTCCATCCCGGCCGGCCTGCTGCTGCTCCGCCCGATGGGCGGCACGCTGCGCCTGCGCGGGAGAGTGCTGGCGCTCACCGCGGTCGCGGGCACCCTCGACATCGCGGCCAACGGCCTCTATCTGCTGGCGGCGCACGAGGGACAGTTGAGCGTCGTCGCCCCGATCGCATCGCTCTACCCGGCGAGCACAGTCCTGCTCGCCCTGGCCGTGAACAAGGAACGCCTGCACCGGATCCAGTTCGCCGGCCTGGGCCTGGCCGCCACCGCCCTGGTGCTCGCCTCCATCTGACCGGTGCGGTGACGCAGAGGATGGTTTCGCGGGAAGGCGGGACGTAAGGTCCGTCTGTGACTTCGGTGGTGACGCGGGCCCGCTGGGCGGTGGCGACGGTCTTCGCGGTGCACGGTGCGGTCAGCGGCAGCTTCGCGTCCCGCATTCCGTGGATCGCCGAGAACCTGGACCTCAACGAGGGCGCGCTCGGCCTGGCGCTGATCATGCCCGCGGTCGGCTCGCTCAGCACGATGCCGTTCGCCGGGCGGCTGGTGCAGCGCTGGGGCGGGCGTACCACGACCAGGGTCCTCATCACGGCCTGGAGCCTCGCCATCGGTGTGGTCGCCCTCGCGCCCAGCCAGTGGGCGCTGATGGGCATGCTGCTGCTCGCCGGAGCGGCCGCGGGCACCTCCGACATCGCCATGAACGCCGAGGGCGTCGAGGTGGAAGGGCGGCTCGGCCGCTCGATCATGTCCAGCCTGCACGGCATGTGGTCGGTCGGCGGCCTGATCGGCTCCGGCATCGGGGCGGGGGCGGCGTACCTGGGCGTCAGCGCCCCGGTGAACCTCGGGGTGATGGGCGCGCTGCTCGCGGTGGTCGGCGTCGCCGCCGGGCACTGGCTGCTGCCGAACGCGCCCGTGCCGGTCTCGGACGACGGGCCGCGGTTCTCGCTGCCGCGCGGACCGGTGCTCATCATCGGACTCGTCGGCTTCTGCGCCGTCTTCGCGGAGGGGGCCACCGCCGACTGGTGTGCCGTCTACCTGCGTCAGATCCTGGACGCCGGGGAGGGGCAGGCCGCGGTGGCGTACAGCGCCTTCGCGCTGTCCATGGCCGGTGGCCGGCTCGTGGGCGACGCGGTCGTGCGGCGATTCGGCGCCGTCGGCACGGTGCGGGTGGCCGGGATCGTCGGCATCGCCGGCGGTCTGCTGGTCGTCACCGCCTGGACGCCGCTGGTCGGGGTGCTCGGCTTCGGCATGATCGGTCTCGGCTGCGCCGTGGTGGTCCCGCTCGCGTTCAGCGCGGCGGGGCACACCGGGGACCATCCCGCCCACGCGATCGCGGGCGTGGCGACGGTGTCGTACGGCGCGGGTCTGGCCGCGCCGGGGCTGATGGGCGGGATCGCGCACGCCACCTCGCTGCCGTTCTCGTTCGCGCTGGTGACCGTGCTGATCGCGATCGTCGCGCTGGCCGCCGGCAGGCTGCGCGCGGCCGAGATCGCCCACCGCGAACCGGCCCCGGTGTCGGCCTAGGCGACCTCCCACAGCGCGGTGTCCTGCAGCGGCCGGTACCCGATCGCCTGATAGATCTTGTTGCTGGTCGGATTGGCGAGGTCCGTGAAGAGCGTCGGACGCAGCCCCGCGGTCAGCGCGGCCGCGCTCACCGCGGCGACGAGCGCGGCGGCGTAGCCGTTCCCGCGGCGGCGCGGCGGGGTGTAGACCAGGTTCAGTCGTACGACACCCGCCGCCGGCGCGGTCATCGCGGCCATGCTGACCGGCTCCCCACCCGCCTCCCAGACCCAGAGCAGGCCGCCCAGGGCGAGCCGGCCGTCGATCGGCGCGGCCGGGTTCGAGTGCGGGTGATCCGCCAGCGCCTCCCGTTGAAACGCCCCGGACCAGGCCACCAGCAGATCCCGATCAGCGGCGGCGGCCTCCCGCGGCCGCCCGGCGACCCCCACCGGTGGCACCACCCGCGCGACGTCGAACATGCGGTACGCCGCCAGCAGGCCGGCCCGGCCACCGGTGCGTCCGGCGAGTTCCACCGCGAGCCGCTCTGTCTGGTCCGGCAGTCCGGTGAACCGCCGCACCTGTGGGGCATGTTCGGCGAGGTGCTCCGCCAGCACGGCTTCCGCTCCCTCGGGCAGTTCGCTCAACAGCATGGCGAAGGGCGGCGGGCACACCGCGACCCCGGCGAGGCTGTCGCCGTCGCCGAGCACCCGCAGCATGAGCAGGTCCGATTCGGGCAGGACGATGCCGTCCATCCGCGACTGCAGCAGCGTCAGCAGCTGGTTGTTGCGGACTGGTTCGGTCCTCAGCCAGGGCATCACCGCGGCGGTGAACGCGGCCAGCGCTGTGTCCCCGGTCACTCTCACGGTTGGATTCTGCCCCCACGGCACCCGCGGGAACACTCCTTTCCCGACATCAAGACCGCCTGACCAGCTAAGATGAGCGAACGGCAGGATGTGACCGGCGACAACCGACCCCGATTTGCATCCAGGTCGGGGGGCCGCGTAATGTTCTCTCTGCCAGCGAGGAACGGACAAAAACACCGGGGCTGAAGAGCCCGGGTGGAGGCCGGATCGCTTGGCCGCCCGGAGTGGGGCGGACCCCGGTTAGGGGGCCGCGAAACCGGTCCGGTACTGTGAACGACACAGCCCCGCAGTGCTTCCCGAGAGATCGGGTGGTGTTCGGTGTGTGCTTGTTCTTTGAGAACTCAACAGGGTGCTATTTAAGCCAAGTGCCAATTATTGATCATCCTCGGATGATTCCTTTGGTGATGGACAGATCTGGACATTTTTGATGTCGGGGTTTGATCTTTTGCCGGGTTTTTGAATTCTTTTTGGAGAGTTTGATCCTGGCTCAGGACGAACGCTGGCGGCGTGCTTAAC
>NZ_JBEZDT010000029.1:101053-123780 GCF_040648455.1 Catellatospora sp. NPDC049133 | reverse complement strand
GACCGCGACCAGGTTGGCCACCGGGGCGGGCGGCTCGCCGTAGCGGTCGGTCAGCTCGGCGACGACCTCCTGCAGCGCCGCCTCGTCGCGGGCCGCGGACAGGAACAGCCCGCCGGTGTCGGCCATGCCGCTCACCCCGGCGACGGTGAACTTGTCCGCGCCGACGACCCCGCTGTCCGGGGTGAACCAGCGCCAGTACAGCCCGCTCTGCCCGGACAGGGTGTAGAACAGCCGGCCGGCGGTGTAGAACATCGCGGTGACGTTAGGGATCTCGGCGTAGAAGTTCGAGGCCACCCCGGCGTAGGTGGAACTGCCGGAGTCCGTCTCCACGGTGTCCCAGTAGGCGTCGTGGTAGGGGTCCACCAGGGTCGCCGTGCCGAACGTCGAGCCGTTGAAGGTACGCCGCCACAGCGAGCCGCTCATGCCGTAGAACAGCGTGCCGCCCACCCAGAAGCCGCCACGAGCCGTCGACCAGGCGGTGCTGTCCGGGTTGGCCACCGCGCTCGCCGCGCCGACCGTGGTCGCACCGTCGTACGACCGGACCTGCACCTCGTCGCCGTTGCCGGCCGGCGGCGGCCCGGTCTTGACGATCTCGATGCCGTTGATCAGCGGATTCTCGACGACGTGCCCGAAGCCGATGTCCACCGTGCCGTCGCTGACGACGGTGAACGAACGCATCGTGCCGACGTCGTGCCCGACGGAGCCGGACAGGTCCAGGTTCGCCAGCACGGTGGCCCCGTCCAGCGTCACGTTGAAGACCCGCGAGCCGGCCGAGGCGGTGCCGCCGTACCGGTTGGCCAGGTATAGCCGCACCTCGACCTCGGTGCCGACGGTCACCGGGAACTGCCAGCTCATCTCGGGAGCCGAACCCGGGTCCCAGCGCTCGGACGAGTACAGCGCGGTCGGCGTGCCAGCCGGGACGGTGCTGTCCACACTGGGCACCGTGCCGTAGCCGGCGGTGTTGCTGACCGCGTTGTGGTACGGGCTGGGGCTGCCGCCGTCGTCACCGGCCCAGTCCGGCCCGTTGTCCGTCGCGGCGATCGCCGAACCGCCGGCGTTGACCCGGTAGAGCACGTTCGTCGGCACCGGGACGCCCGCCTGGTACACGTTGCCGGGCAGCGTGGCCGTGGTGGTCGGGTGCGGGGCGTTGCCGCCGGTGAGCGGGAAGAACGCGATCCGCTCGCGGCGGTACTGATAGTTGCCGATCCACGGGGTGTCCGAGCCCAGCCAGAGCCCGTCCGAGGTGGCCAGGATCTCGGCGACGCCGACGCCGCGCGGGTGGCGGCCGGGGTTCCAGGACAGCGGGAGGCCGCTGAGCGGGTCGAGCGCGGCGATGCTGGCCCGGCCGACCGATCCGGGCCCGGCGGAGTCGCCGCCGAAGCTGTTGTTCATCCAGCGGATGTGGCCGCCGACGTAGACGGCCTGTTCGGTGATGCCGACCGACAGCAGGGTGTCGCCTCCCGCGTAGTCGACCCAGGTCGGCTGGAGGTCCTCGCCCGTGGCGGCGTTCTCCCAGCGGGCGGCGGCATCGCAGAGCGTGCCGGAGTTCGGCGCGCCGGTCGTGACGACGACGAAGTAGCTGCCGTCCGGGGAGTACGCGAGGTCGCGCATGTAGGAGTCGAACGCCCACCATGCACAGCGCGGGGTGTACCGGGTGGTGTTCCAGTCGGCGATGCTCGCCGAGCCGGCGCCCAGGTCGAGCTTCACGATCTGGTCGTGGAGCACGCCGCCGGCCTTCTTGAAGTTGCCGACCACGACGAGCTGCTGGCCGTTGGGGTTCAGGGCCAGTTTGCTCGCGCCGACTCCGGCGCTCGCCCCGCTGACGCCGTCGTAGTTGTGGTTCTCGGTCAGGGCCGTGGTCAGGTAGCTGTCCAGCGCGCCGGTGCTCGCGTTCACCGAGGCGAGGCCGCCGCGGGCGAGGCCGGCGTTGCCGGCGTTGGTGAAGATGCCGCCGACGAGCAGCCTGCTGCCGGCCAGGGCGATGTCCTTGACCGCGCCGTTGAACGCCGGGCCGGCGAAGCTGGTGACCAGCGCGCCGGTGCTGACGTTGAGCAGGGCCACCTTGCGCCGGGTCACCCCGTTGACGGTGTTGAACTTGCCGGCGATGAAGACCGTGCCCGCGGTGGGGCCGGCGATGACCGCGGAGACCTCGTCGCTGACGGTCGGGACGAACGCGGTGTCGACCGTGCCGGTGGCCTTGTCGAAGGCGAGGATGTAGTTGCGGGTGATGTCCACCTCGGTGCCGCGGTTGCGGACGGTGGTGAAGTCACCCGCCGCGATGATTTTCGTGCCGGCGTCGTGGATCGCGTACACGGTGCCGTTCTTGATGTCCGGCGAAGCCGCTGACGGCACTGCCGCGACCACGGTGGTGTGGTTCGGGGCGGCGAGTGCCGGCGCGGCGGAGCCGAGTCCGGCGGCGGTGAGGCAGACCGCGGCGAGCGCTGCGAGGGCGCGACGGGTCAGGGTCGTTCGACGGGGCATGCACAACTCCGTTGAGCGCGGATGGCCCGGCTCCGTTGTGGAGGGACGAATGCGGTGGCACGCGTCGGACCACAAAGGACCCGGCGGGGGAATGGGCGCAACCCATACCCTTCCGGGAGTCGTCACCCGCCGTCCAGCGCCGACCACGTTTTGTGTACGACCACACGCCGGGACCGGCCGACCTTCCGCACGCGGCGGTCGAGACAGCCATCCGGGCCGCACGAAAGGCGGCCGCGAATGGTGATTCGGTGGTCCCGGACAGGACGATTGACGCGGTTAAATCGGTGTAGTGGCGGTGTGGTCGACACGTGTCGGCGTCGGCGAATGCCGCCGGAAGCACGGGTAATCCGTTGCCCGGTCATCGGCGGCCGTCTAGCATCCCGGGCCGTGATCAGTCAGCAGACCCGTGATGTCGTCTCGCTCGTCCGCACGGTCCTGGCCGAGGACCTGATCGGCGCGTACCTCCACGGCTCCGCCGTGCTCGGCGGCCTGCGGCCGCGAAGTGACGTCGACGTGCTCGCGGTGTCCCGCCGTAGCGCGACCCCCGAGCAGCGGCACAGCATCGTCGACGGCCTGCTGGACATCTCGGGACGCCGCGCGCGGCGCGGACCCGACCGGCCCGTCGAACTGATCGTCGTCGTCCAGGACGACGTCCGCCCGTGGCGATACCCGCCGACCTGCGACTTCCTGTACGGGGAATGGCTACGCGAGCAATACGAGCGCGGCGAGCTGCCCCAGCCCGAGCCCAGCCCCGACCTCGCTCCACTGCTCACGATGGTGCTGGCCGGCGACACCGCGCTGTTCGGGCCACCGCCGGCCGACCTGCTCGACCCGGTGCCGCCCGCCGATCTGCGGCACGCGATCGTCGCCGGGATTCCCGGCCTGCTCGCCGACCTCGCCGACGACACCCGCAACGTCCTGCTCACCTTCGCCCGGATCTGGGTCACGCTCGCCACCGGCGAGATCCGTTCCAAGGACGCGGCCGCCGACTGGACGATCGCGCGCCTGCCGGCCGAACACCGGCCGGTGATGGCACACGCGAAGGCCATCTACCTCGGGCAGGCCGAGGAGAGCTGGGACGACGACCTGTTCGCCGGGGTCCGGCCGCTCGCCGACCACGTTCTCGCCGAGATCGGCCGGCTCGCGCCCGCAGGCCGCCATCTGGAGTAGCCGAACCGGGCCCGTTCAGGCCGTACGCAGCGCCGCGTCGTCGGCCGAGAAGTCGACGTCCCAGTTCTGCGGCGGGTGCTCGACATGCCATCGTACGGAGCGTCGTAGCGCTGCGGGTGGGTCGGTGTCCCGCCACCCGAGCACTTCGCGCGCTTTCTGCGCGCCGGCAAGGACGTGCTGGCCGACGAATCCGCCGGCGCGAAGATCCGTGGGCAGCACCTCGTCGCCGACGCGGACCAGTTCGAGGTCGGCACCGGCCGCGGCGATGATCTGCTCGTAGTACAGCCCCATCGGAGCGGTCTGCGCTTCGACGATGTTGAAACACTCGCCGCGCGCGTGCTCCGAGGCGAGGGCCGCGAGCACCGCTTGCGCGACGTCTCCCACGTAGACGCGGCTGAACAGGAAGTTGCCCGCGCCGACCGGCAGCTGCGCACGTCCGGCCCTGATGCGCCGCAGGACCGGCTCGAAGCGGCGTTGGTAGTCGTGCTCGCCGTAGACCGCGCCGAGACGCAGGACTGTGGCGCCGGCGGCGAGATACTGTTCCTCCAGTTCGAGGTTCTCCCAGTGCGGCCCCTCCACGTGGCGGGCGGTGCGCAGCGCGGAGACCTCGGTCAGCGGGACGGCGTCGGTGTACCGGCGAGCCAGCATCCCTTCGTAGGCCCGGTAGACGTCGATGCTGGACAGGGCGACGATCCGGATGCCCGCGGGCAGAGCGTCCAGCGCCGCTCGCGCGCCCGCCCCGTTCTCGGCCGAGACGTCGATGGCCGCGTCCGCCTCGAATGCCGCGACGGCGTCCCGGTGAGCCGGCCAGGACCGGCGCTCCGCATGAAGATGTTCGGCGTCGGCGAGGCCGGTCGGCTCGGCATGTCCTCGATGGACCACCAGTGGGGTGTGCCCGGCCGCCACCAGTGCTGCGACTATGGCCCGCCCGACGAACCAGGTCCCCCCGAGGACGATCACCCTCACGACGATGCCGCCCGCATGGGTTCCACCTAAGCAGCCGCCTTGAAATCGGGCAACGGACAAGCAGGCGGCCCGCGGTCTACAGCGGGCCGTCGACCTGTCGCGTCAGCTGCCCCAACCGGGCCCAGGCCGGCGACGCCGCCGCGGCGGCCGCGGCGGCCAGCGCGACGATCTCCGGGTCGCTGTCGACACCGGTCTCGGCGGCCGGGTGGCGGCTGTCGTACCAGCGCCGGGACCGGCGGGCCAGCTCCGGTAGGCGCGGGTCGTCGGGTGACCAGCCGTAGGCGGTGTCGTAGTCGCGGTAGATGTCCTGGAACTCGGGGTCGTCGAGGGCGTCCAGCTTGTCGGTGAGCCAGCCGTCGGCGGTCTGCGGCGACAGCGCCTGCATCATGATCCACAGGTCGCGTTCGAGGTGGACGGAGCGCTCGCTGACGCCCAGCGCGCGCAGGCGGTCGAGGTAGTCGGCGACCTGTTCGGATACGAAGAGCCGGTCGCCTGAACGCAGCCGGGCGATGCGGTCGAGTGTGCGGTGCAGTTTGTCGATGTGGTCGCGGACGTCGCGTTCGACCTCGCCGATCGCCTCGGTGAACGCGGCCGGGTCGGCGGCGAGCAGCTCTCTGACCCGGGCGAGCGGCACACCGGCCTCGGCCAGGGTCTTGATTTTGATGAGCCGGACGGCGTGGCGTGCGCCGTAGCGCCGGTAGCCGGAACCGTCGCGGGACGGCTCCGGCAGCAGGCCGCGTTCGTGGTAGTGGCGGACGGCTTTGATCGTCACCCCGGCGTAGTCGGCGAGCTGGCCGATGGTCAGCAGGTTCCGCGCCTCGCCGTCGGCCAGCTCGTCGATCATGGGGTCATCCTGTCAGAGGGTCGTGGGCCAGACCCGGCGGGTCATCCGGCCGCCGGCGCAGCGGTGCGTGGGGCCGTCGCCGCCGTCGCCGTGGTAGGAGACGAGCAGCTGGCGGGCGTACCCGTCGAGGGTTTCCAGCGGCAGGCCGGCCGGGGCGAACAGGCCGTCGCCGACCGGTTCGTAGCGCAGCGGCGGCACTTCGAACGGGCCTCCCACGAACCCGGTGAACACCTGCTCCTGGGTGGCGTCGGCGGGCTCGTAGGTGATGCGCTCCTCCAATCCGCCGTCCACCACGCGCACCTCGACGCGCAATTGGTCGGAGCGGTAGGTGCCGGCGTAGCGCGCCAGGTCGACCCGTGCCGGGGCCAGCGGGGGCGCGGGCGGCTCCGGGGTCGCCGACAGCTCCCGCACCAGCCACGGCAGCAGTTCGTCGTGCAGGGCCAGGGCCCGCGGGTCGTTGCCGTACGCCGCGACCACCAGGTCGAGTTCGGGTGCCACCGCGAGCACCGCCACCCCGCCGGGGGACGCGCCCGACATGGACAGCACGGTGGTGCCGCCGTACGGCGTCAGCAGCCAGCCCATGCCGACCGGCGGCACGTTGGGGGTGCCCATGTCGTGCGACACGGTCCGCATCAGCGCTGCCGCCTCCGGCGACATCACCCGCGTCCCCGACGGTGCGACGCCGCCGTGGAGGTGGGTGCGGCCCAGGGCGAGCAGGTCGTCGATCGTGCCGATCGGGGTGCCGCCGGCCGGAGCCCAGGTGTCCGGGAGCATGAACATGCCGGTCGGGCTCACCTGGCCGGTCGCGGGATCGGCGAAGTGCCCGATCGCGGTGCTGCGCAGGATGGCCTGCCGGGCCGACGTCGCCGACCCGTGCATGCCGACGCCCTGGAACATCTCCCGTTCGAGCAGCTCGTGGTACGGCAGGCCGGTGACCGCCTCCAGCAGCCGCCCGGCGATCATCATGCCGCCGTTGGAGTAGCTGACCAGCGTGCCCGGCTCGAACAGCGCCCCGCACCGGCGGCCGAGCCCGTCGACGTAGGCCTCCAGCGCGCCGGGGCCCTCCGCGACCGGGAAATACAGGTCGGCGTCGATGCCGCTGGTGTGGGTCACCAGGTGCCGGATCAGGATCCGGTCGGCGCCGGGCGTGGCGAGCCGGAACTCCGGCAGGTAGCGGACCACCGGCGCGTCCAGCTCGAGCAGCCCTCGATCCACCTGCTGCAGAACCAGCATCGTTGTCATGACCTTGGTGATGGATCCGAACAGGAACCCGGTGTCGTCCCGCATCGGCGCAGCGGTGGCCAGGTTGGCCGTGCCCTGAGCGAGGACCGTTCGCTGACCGCCGTGGTACACGCCGATCAGGTAACCGGGCACGCCGGTCGCCTCGCGGAAAGCGGTGATCTTGTCGTTGACCTGCGTCATCTCGTTCATGCCGACCATCGTCGAGGGTTGACCCAGGGGCAAGGTCAAGCCCTTCTCGGCAGAGATCTCGGTGCGGGCGGCGTCGGGCGACGTATCAGCGTCACCGCTGCAACAGGTGTCACTGCTTTGAGCAGTACCACGAGGCGCCTGGTTCGTTTGCGGCCTTCCACGCAGCTCAGGGCCATTTCAGGCGATCCAGGTCGGTTTCTGCGCCCGGCCGCGGGGTATCGGCGCGCTGTATCCGCAACGTCCGCAGCAGCCCGCCTGCCCCATCGGTCGGCCGGAGGGCCGTCGGATGTGGTCGGCGGACGCGCCGCCGAAGTCGCCGCTCGCGCCTGGAGGAGGGCACCCATGACCACCACCGCAGCGTCGCCGTGGCAAGCAGGCGCCATGCTGGAGGGCCGTTACCTGCTGACCGAACCGGCGGGACGCGGCGGCAGCGCCACCGTCTGGCACGCCCGAGACGAGCGGCTGGGACGTATGGTCGCCGTCAAACTCCTTAAAACAGATCTGCTCGACGACGAGGCGGCGCTGCACCGGCTACAGGTCGAAGCCCAGGCTCTGGCCCGGCTGCGCCACCCGAACCTCGCCGACGTCTACGACTACGGGCTCGTCCACCAGGGTCGCCGGTTGAGCGCGGCATACCTGGTGATGGAACTCATCGACGGCATTGCGCTCAAGCAGGTGCTGACCGAGCACATCAGACTGCCGTGGGAACAGGCGGCTCAGGTGGGCGCGCAGATTGCCGACGGGCTCGCCGCCGCCCACGCGCGGGGCATCGTCCACCGTGACATAGCCCCAGGCAACGTCCTGCTCCCCGCCGGTGGGGTGAAGATCATCGACTTCGAGCTGTGCGCCCCGCCGGGCAGCAACGAGTACGACGCCGACGGCCAGCTCATCGGCACACCCGCGTACGTGTCACCCGAACGCCTCGACGGCCGGCTCGTGCAGCCCGCTGCCGACGTCTACGCCCTCGGGGTGCTGCTGTACCGGATGCTGGCCGGCACCTTGCCGTGGCGGGCGGACAACGCCGTCGCGCTGATGACCGCGCCGCTGCTCCGCCCGCCGACGCCGCTGCCGGCCGTGCCCGGTCTGCCGCCGCAGCTCGCGGCAGCGGTGGCCGCGTGCCTGTCCGAGCAGC
Organism: Catellatospora sp. NPDC049133; assembly: GCF_040648455.1. Taxonomy (NCBI): domain Bacteria; kingdom Bacillati; phylum Actinomycetota; class Actinomycetes; order Micromonosporales; family Micromonosporaceae; genus Catellatospora; species Catellatospora sp. NPDC049133. The sequence continues at coordinate 115,756 of NZ_JBEZDT010000029.1, read as the reverse complement.
CGGACCGGCGGCCCTCCGCCGCCGAGCTCGCCGCGACGTTGCGCGCGCACACCCCCGAGGAGGTCCCGGCTATCGTCGCCGTCCCGGCCGCCGACGACGAGGCGGTCACGCACATCCTGCCGTGGCGACCGGCCGGCACCCGCCGACGCCGCCGGTTCCTGACCGCCGCGGCGGCCGCGGCCGTGCTCGCCGGGGCCGGCGTCGTCTGGGCAGTGGCCACGCGGACCGAGCCGCCGCAGTTCAGTGCGGCGCCGCCGGCGCCGCAGGCCAGCCCCGCCGCCTGCACTGCGGTGTACCGGCTGCTGTCCGACGACGCGGGCCGCTACCGGGCCAACCTCACCGTCACGAACACCACGGACACACCCGTGTCCGGGCCCGTCGCGTTCACCGTGCCGGCTGGCCAGCGCATCGACGCCGCGTACGGCTGGGCGCAGCGCGACCGCACCGCCACCAACGACACGGTGGGCACCGTAGAGCCCGGCAGGTCGGCGGTCATGCTGGTCGGCGGTGCCTACGCCGGCAGCAACCCGCTGCCCACAGCCTTCACACTGGCCGGAAAGCCCTGCGTGCCGACGTTGCTGAGCACCTCAGGCAGCCGGCTTCCGGTGCCCGCCGCCAGCGGCGCGACCGGGCCGGTCGCGCCAGGCTCGGGCGGCCCGGTGCTACCGGGCGAACAGACAAGTCCTGCCGCCTCGCCGCAGGCGCCGACTACCGCACCGTCGTCTCAGGAGCCCCCGCCGTCCCCCGTCGAGCCGTCGCCGAGCGCCGCGAACCCCGGCGACGGCGAAGGCCAGGTCCTGGCATCGATACCACCGGCCGGGCCATGACGCCGCGGCCGGGTCGGGGTTTAGCCGGAGCCGGCCGGGGAAAAGCCTTCGGGTGATCGTCGCCGAGCAGAGTCGAGCAACTGGCATGACCACCGCGCTGTCGCCGCGGCAGGATGTGCGCCCCTACCCTCCGGCCGCGCAGCTCAGCGACGCGGAGCTGCGGGTGGAACTGGCCACGACCCACGCTGTCGGCCGCACCGTCATCAAGCGCGGCATACCACGCGACCGGGCCATGTTGCAGATCCGCCTGGACGAACTGGACGGGGAATATCTGCGCCGTTTCCCGGCCGCCGCCGCGACCTGGCCATGGAACCGCTGAGCGGCTCCGCCGCCGTCCTGGGCGTTTGTACCATTCAAGGATGCCTGAGCAGAGCATCCTCCTCCGCTTCTCCTACTTCGAACACGACTGGATCGAGGAAGACATCGACGGTCCGGAGGCGGCCGAGGCGACGCTGCTGCGGGTGGCGTCCGAAGGTGACTGGTTCCAGGCCGACGATGCCGAGCCGGACGATTTCGCCAGCCTCGATGCGCTCGCCGAGCGGGTCGAACAGGTCGTCGTGGGGGAGTGGAGGATGCCCGCGGCGGCCGTCCGGATACCCGTGGACAAGCTCAGGACGATCGTCGCCGAGGGCGGCTGGACCTTCGCGGGCGGCGGGTTCTCGGAGTTCGTGGGCAACAACCAGGACACCGAGATGGTGGCCAAGCTGGTACGCGACCTGCCTCGAGCCGCCGGTGGTGCCGAGTCAGCGTAGTTCGAGCCGGACGCCGTCCGCCGTGAGGTATCGGACCAGGTCGTCGAAGGTGATGGCGGGAAGCCAGCTCATGCGGTCGTAGCCGGGAACCAGGTGGGTGCGCGCGACCTCGGAGTCGTGCCAGATCAGGCGGAAGCCGGGGGTCGCGCCGCCGCCGCCACCGGCGGCGACGTCGTGGAGCCAGAACAGGTCACCGCCGAACCAGCCGCCGGGGCCGTTGACCGCCTCACCGATCGCGCAGTAGAACGCGTCATAGTCGGTGACGTGGCGTCCGTCCAGGTGGTAGACCGTGTCCGCGGGCTTGTCCGGGCCGTGGTCGCGGTGGACCGCGGCAGCGCGCACCCAGAGGTAGCGGTGGCTGCGGTCGAGCGTCGCCCACTGGTTCGGCTCGGCCGGGCCTTCGGCGCGCCACATGTCCCAGAGCGGGCGTTCGTTGGCCGCAAACGGCTCCGGGATCCGCGCGTCCAAGGCGATGTCGACGAGGCCGTCGCCGACAGTGGACGGGTGGGTCCCCACGACGGTTCCGAACACCCGCTTTCCCCAGCCCATCTTGTGGACCACGCCGTCGGCGCGTAAGTGGGCCAGTTCGGCGCGGAATGATCCGGCGAGCCCGGGGCGGCAACCCACCAGGGTCACCGGCGGACCCGGTGGCCAGATCTCCGGCCGTTCGTGGAACAGGCCCGTGATGTTCCGGCATTCACCGAGCGGGGTCTCTTCCGCCGCGGACCAGGCGGTCAACTGGTAGCCGAAGACAGTAGGCGCGACGGAGCCGCGGAGGTTGTTCTCTTCGTCCCGGCGTTGGCCTTCCAGATCGATGTCGAGCAGGCCGGACCCGTCAGCGGCGGGCCGGTGGCCGACGACCCGGACGTCGAGCAGTTCTTCCATGAATTCGTAGCATCCGGGGCACTGATCTTCGCAGCGTTCGCTCACCGGCCGGCCCGCGACGTGCGCGCCCACGAGGAGGAAATTGCCGAACCACCCCGGCCCTGTGCCGTCGATCGCGGCGCGCAGCGGCCCGGACGGTGCACAGCTCACCAGGGTGTAGCGCTCGTACAGCGGCTCCGGCGGGAACACACGGTCGACGAAGAGCCCGTCGATGTCGGCGCAGTCGGTGAGGTCGGCGCCGGTTTCCTCGTCCAGCAGGCGCCAGCGTGGGGGGTCCAGCACGGGCCGACCCTACTCGGTAGGCGTGCGTTCCGGGTGCCGCTCGGTGTTAGCTTGGCCCCATGACCGAGCGGATCACCGCCGCGCAGTTTCACGCGGCTGACGGTGTCGAGGACTGGCGCGTCCTGTACCACCTGGTGTCGGCCCACTTCCGGACCGCTTCGCTTGCCGAGGGAATCGCGCTCGTCGGCGAGATCGGCCGGCTCGCTGGTCCTGCCGAACAGCAGCTCAGGGTCGATCTACGGCAGGCGGGCGTCACCGTGAGCATGACGGTCCGCGACATCGCACTGGCCCGCGGGATCTCGGCTGCCGCGAAGGAGCTGGGTCTGGTCGCGGATCCGGCCGCCGTCCAGCTGGTCAACGTCACGATGGACGCACTCGTCGGCGCGGAGGTGCTGCCGTTCTGGCGCGCGGTGCTGGGCTATGGCCAGATCGGCGACGACTACCTGTTCGACCCGCGAGGTCGTGGCCCGGGTATCGGATTCCAGGGCATGGACAACCCGCGCCCGCAGCGCAACCGCATACACCTCGACATCGCCGTCCCGCACGAGCAGGCCGGGGCCCGGATCGCCGCCGCCCTCGCCGCCGGAGGTCGTCTGGTGACCGACGAGCACGCGCCGAAGTGGTGGGTGCTGGCCGATCAGGAAGGCAACGAGGTCTGTGTCGCTACCTGGGTGGGTCGGGAGTAGACCGGGGGGCTAGGGGTGCCGATCGGTTAGGACCCGCGTCGAGACCGGGTTCGGCGATCTCGGCGACCTGGCAGCCCAGCCTGACGAGCTGGTTGAGTTAGGTCGCGATGGTGCGGTGAAAGTCGACGCCGCTGGGACCGGGGATCTCGTACTCGGCGAGATAGCGGCGGGTGCGGTACTCGCCGTGCTCGCGCCAGCTCGGCCACAGCTGCTCGAAGCACGGGTGGTTGACGGTGAACACGAACAGCCCGCCGGGTTTGAGCGCGTCCACGCACGCCCGCATGACGCCGGTCCAGTCCGGGATGGCGGGCAGGACCATGCTGGCGACGACGGCATCGAACGGTGCGCCGAGGTCGGGCAGAGCGCACAGGTCGGCCTGCACATACCGGATGCCCAGCGGCGCGACGGTCTCCCGCTCGACGGCGAACTCGTACAGCGACTGGCCGAAGTTCTTCACCATCTGTCCACTCAGGATCGTGGCTGACCGCGTTGCCGCTCGCTGCCCCGCGAGCGCCGACGCCGGCTGACCAGGCAGATGGCTCGGATGCGCGGGCGGAGCGGGTCGAGGGTGGCGCAGGCAATGCGGGCACGACTGGATGATTGGTCCGATATATTACTTTCTTGAGCGATGGCCAGGAGGTTGTGATGGGTGTTCAGAAATCGACCTTCGACCTGGGCGTGCCGTGGGAGAAGGCGGCCGGTTACGCCCAGGCGGTGCAGGTCGGCGACACGATCTACATCTCGGGGCAGCTCGGCCACGAGGCCGACGGCACCATGGTGTCGCCCGCGCCGGACGGGCGGCAGTCCGTCGAGCACGCGGTGATGAAGGCCCAGCTGACGCAGGCGTACCGCAACGCCCGCACGATCCTCGAACACTTCGGGTGCACCTTCGACAACGTCGTCGAGGAGGTCGTGTTCGCCATCGACATCCAGGCGGCTCTGGCCGTGATGAAGGAGGTCCGCGACGAGTTCTACGGCGCGGACGCCAAACCGCAGGTGGCCAATACGACGGTCGGCACGACAGCGCTGGCGATCCCGGGTCAGGTGGTCGAGGTCAAGTTCATCGCCCGGCTGGGCTGAACGCGCCGCCCGACGGCCGCCGCCGCGGCGATCAGGTCGACTTTCCGGCCACTGCCCGGCATAGGCCCAGCAGCTGCTCGTCCTCGGTGACCTGGCCGCTCGACCAGGAGTTCTCCCTGGCGTTGTGCCTTCGGTTCGATTCGAGCTCGGCGCGGAACAGCGGCTCCAGCAAGGCCGCCAGCGCACCGGTGGCCGCCCTCGCGATCTTCGTGCGGGTCTGCGGATTGCCGTGCCAGGCGGCGGTCAACACCGGCGCCACCCGCTCGGCGTCACCGGTCAGCCGCCACCACGCGAGAGCGGCTCGTGCGGGCGTCCACCAGTGCCGGTCCGGTGGCGCGTCGAGGTAGGTCGCGATCAGCGGAGCGGCCGTGGCGGCGGCGAGTCCCATCTCAGTGATCGCCTCGAACGCCGCGCCGGCCGCCGGGCCGTCCAGCTGGGCGGTCAGCAGTGCCAGTGTGTCCGGCGACCGGTCGATGTGCCACAGCGCCCCGGCTGCCGCGACGGCCAGCCGGGGATCGTCGCTCGCCGCGGCCACCCGGAGGGCGGGTAGGGCCTCGGCCGCGGCCGGGCCGATCCGGCCGAGTGTGCCCGCGGTGCAGTCCCGTAGTGGCGAGGCGAGCAGGCGGGGGACAGCGGGAGCGGCAGCGGGGCCGAAGGCCCGCAACGCCGTCTGGAAGCCGTACCACTCGAGGGGTGTCTCGTCGCCGGGCGAGAGCACGGGGAAGACCCGCACGATTTCGGCGGTGATCCGGTCGGCGTGCGCGGGATAGTGGGCGAGCTGGTATCCGGTGGGCTGCGGTCGCCGCGGCAGCCGTAGCGCGGTCAGCAGCAGCGGCAGCGCTCGTTCGTCGCCGAGCCCGGCGAGGATTTCGACGTACGGGTGCAGCCCGGGCAGATCGCGCGAGTACCGGACGGTCCATTCCGGCAGTCCATCCCGCCAGGGGAGGGCGTCGAGGGCGGCCAGACGCCCGGCGGCCGCGCCGGCGGCGGGGGCGGCGACCGGCCCCCAGTTGTTGAGCATGCCCGCGGCACGCTGGGCCAGGTGCGGGGACCGGTCGATGAGTCCGGCGATCCGGGTCACCGTCTCGTGGTAGTCGCCACGCCATCGATCGATCAGCTTGTTCGCCGCGAACAGCGCGTCACCGGCGACGTCGTCGTGCGGCGACGCGAGCAGCGGCGTGACGATGGCGATCCGTTCGGCCACGCGCGGGCCGAGCGGATCGGTCAGTTCCTCGATCAGGCGGGTGCAGTGCGGCGCGCGGCGGCCCTGCTGCTCCTGTTCCTGCATCACCCGGATCGCGCCTACCAGGGTGTCGGTCTGGAAGCCGGCGGGCTCGACGGCGGGCCCCTGCTCGGCGTAGGCGCGGTCGATGAGTCCGGCGACGCCGTCCAGCGGAGCCCGGTGCGGGTCGCTGCGGGCCACCGCGATCAGGGCGGTCAGGGCCGTGGACGCCGGTGTGGACCGGGCCAGGGCGAGCAGCTCGCCGATCGTGTCGTCATCGGGTGGGAGGCTGCCCAGGGCGTCGAACAGTCCTCCGCGCGCCTCGGCGTCGTCCTCGGTGCGGAGCAGGCTGATGAGCAGCGCGGCGAGGTCCGGGATGGTGGCGGCCACGGTGACGAGCAGCTTTGGCGCGGCGGCCCGCACCGCCGGGTCGGGGTCGTCGACGAGACGGGCCAGGGCCGGCCCTGCGGCGCAGGCGAGCGCGTTGGCGCGGGTGGCCTCGCGGAGCATCTCTAATCCGTCTTCGTCCAGTTCGGCTGCGTCCTGCCAGCCGTCGATGTCGGCGATGCTGGTGAGCAGTTCGGCGATGCCGGCCCGGCCGGGCAGGTCCGGCGCGGTCAGGGCCTCGATCAGGAACGGCACCGCGGCGACCGTGGAGTCGTAGACGTCGCCCTGGTGGTGGACCGCGCCGTACATGGCGTCGAGGGACTGCTCCCGGACCGCCGGATCGGGGTCGGCCAGGCCGCGCAGCCAGTCGGGCACGTCCGCGGCCGAGCCGTAGGCGTGCGTCAGTGATTCCCAGTCGATGTCGTCCAGGCCCGCGAACATGGGCGGAAGCGTAGAGCAGCAGGACCGAGCCGCTCACGCGGAGCCGCTCGGTCCTGCGGGTTACATCCGGCGCTCAGGCCGCGATCAGCTCGTCGATCTGGTTGATCGCCAGGGACGCGCCTTCGACGACGCCCATGTCGAGCACCTGCTGCAGCGCCTCTGCGGACTGGTAGGTGCCCACGTAGGTCGCGCGGGTGCCGCCGTCGTGGGCGGTGAAGGTGTACACGTTCTGGGACACGGGCAGGTCCGGGTTCGGGGTGAAGTCCAGGTCGGCGAAGCCGTCCTCGAAGGAGAAGTCCGACGGTTCGTTCACGGCGGTGACCAGCCAGTACCCGGCGTGCTTGTCGCCCTCGGGGCCGGTCATGTAGTAGGTGACCCGGCCGCCGGGCCGCAGGTCGTGCTCGACGACGGTCGCCGGGTAGGTCGGTGGGCCCCACACCTTCTCCAGCTGGCGCGGGTCGGCGTAGACCTGCCAGACGCGTGCCACCGGGGCGGCGAAGTCGGCGGTGATGGTCAGCGTCAGGTTGTCGAGGTCGTGCTGGACGTCGGTCACGGGCATGGGTCAGTCCTCCTGGCCGGTATCGGATGCGATGAGTTCGTCGATGCGGGCGATGCGGCCGCGCCAGACCTGCTCCAGCTCGGCGAGCATGGACGCCACCGAGCGCACCGCCGCCACGTCACCGCTGACCAGCTGCTCGCGTCCGCTGCGCAGCTTGGTGAGCAGGCCGGCCTTCTCCAGCACGGCGACGTGTTTCTGCACCGCCGCGAAGCTCATGTCGTACTTCGCCGCGAGTGCGGAGACCGAGTGCTGCCCGGCCAGGACGCGGCGCATGATGTCGCGCCGGGTCCGGTCGGCCAGGGCGTGGAAGAAGGCGTCTGCTTGATCCTCGCTGGGCTCGGCCACATCTCGAATATACAACCAATCGGTTGTACGTTGTCAAGCTTGGCCGGATCCGCAGGTCACGGGGTGCGGCGGTACTGGGCGGCGGAGCCCTTGGTCGCCGGGTCCTCGTACGCCCCGGCGCGGCCCCGGTCGACGTGCCAGCTGGTGAGGGTGCTGACCGCGGCGTTCGGGTTCGCGCGGTCGCTGACCACCCGCAGCCGGGTCGTCCAGCGCTGCGGGGTCACCTCGTACAGGTCGTAGCCGTACCGGTTTCCCTCGAAGTACTGCAGGTGCGGGTTGACCTGCCCGAGCCGCGGCCCGTTGGTCGCGTTCCAGCTCGCCGAGTACGCCCCCGAGGTCGTCGAGTGCGCCACGAACTCGGTGCCGATGACCGGCGCGGCCAGGTTGTCGAAGTCGGGGCGCACGTCCTGCACGAACGCGCTGTGCCAGTCGCCGGTGATCGTCACGAAGTCGGCGATGCCCTGCTGCTGGGCGTAGGTGAGCAGTTCCGTGCGCTCGGCCCGGAAGCCGTCCCACTGGTCGGTGAACAGGTAGCCGCCGTCGGGGTTGCGCTGCTGGCTCAGGAAGATCGAGTTGACCCAGCAGTGCCAGCCGCCGCTGCGCTGGGAGATCCGGTCCTTGACCCACTGCTTCTGCGCCGCGCCCAGGATCGACCCGCCGGTCAGGTTCTGCTCGGTCCGGTACTGCCGCAGGTCGAGGATGACCAGCTCCAACAGATCGCCCCACCTGCGGTGGCGGTAGATCCGCGGGTCGGGCAGCGCCGTGTCGGAGCCCTCCAGCCGCAGCGGCAGGTGCTCGTACCAGCCCTGGTAGGCCGCCGAGCGGCGGGCCACGAAACTCGCCGCGCCCCGCGAACCGGTGTAGTCGTTGACGACCTCGTGGTCGTCCCAGGTCAGGTAGAACGGGTGCGCGGCGTGCACGTCGCGCAGCAGCGGGTCCCCCTTGTACAGCGCGTGCAGCTTGCGGTAGTCGGTCAGGGTGTACGCGGTGCCCAGCTCCGAGCCCTCGTACACGTAGTCGCCGAGGTGCACCACGAAGTCCAGGTTGGTGTCCGCGGCGATGTCACGCATCCCCGGGTACTCGCCGGACTGGTAGTTCTGGCAGTTCAGCGACGCGAACCGGACCAGGTTGACCGCGCCGACCGGGGCGGTCTTGGTGCGCCCGACCCGGCTGTACTGGCCCAGCGCCCGGAACCGGTAGTGGTAGCGCTGTCCGGCGCTCAGCCCGTCGACGACGACGTGGACGCTGTGCCCGAGCAGCACCGACGCGGCGACCGACCCGGACGCGACCACGTTGGACATCGTCGCGTCGGTGGCGACGCTCCAGTCGACCTGCACGATGTCCGGCAGCGGCTGCACGTCGGCCAGGGGGTCCGGGGCCAGCCGGGTCCACAGCACGACGCTGGTCGGCAGCGGGTCGCCGGAGCCGACGCCGAGGGTGAACGGGGCCGGATCCCAGCTCGCGCCCAGTGCCGCCGCGGCGGCGTAAGCGGCCTGCGGGCCGAGGTCCCGGGCCAGCGGCCACGCGCTGGCCAGCGCGCCCGCGCCGACGGCGGCCTGCAGCAGTTGGCGGCGGTGCAGGGCCATCAGGCTCCTCCGGTGATGCTGAGGGACAGGGAGTCGGCGTAACCGTCGTTGGAGGTGCCGCCGGAGCGCACGAACAGCAGCTCGACCTGCGCGGTGCGGCTGCCCACGGGCACGGTGCCGGCGGCGGTGCGCGACAGCATCCCGGTGGTGTTCGCGCGCTGCGCGGCGGTGACCGGGCCGAGCACCACCGTGGCCAGGGTCTGCCCGGCCGCGTTGCGGAACGCCACGGACAGCTGCGCGGTGTCGTTCTGGTCGGCGTACCCGCCGAGCCAGGCAGCGACGTCGTAGCGGGCGGTGCCGGCGTCGATCGCGGCGGTGCCGGGCAGCGTCACGCTCTGCCCGATCCGGCTGCGGGCCGAGGTGCCGCCGCCGAGGAAGTTGGCGCCGCGGTCGCCCGGTCCGGGGCTCGTCGCGGTCGGGTAGCCGCTGGTGCCGTACGCGATGACGGCGGTGCCACCCTCCAGGTGGGTCCAGCCGGGGATCGATGCGGTCGAGCCGCCGCTGCCGCCGGGCCCGCTGTCGCCGCCCGGGTTGACGAGCAGGTTCACGTCTGGTGTGGACAGGATGAGCCAGAGGCTGTCGGCGTAGCCGTCGTTGGAGACGTTGCCGTCCCGCGTGAACAGCAGCAGCACCCGGGCGGTGCGGCTGCCCGGCGGCACGGTGCCGGTCTGGGCGCGGCGTAGCAGGCCGGTGGTGTTCGCGCGTTCGGTGGCGGTGACCGGGCCGAGCACGACCACGCCGAGCGGGCGGGCGGCGGCGTCGAGGAACTCGACCGACAGGCGTACGCCGTCGTCCTGGCCCGCGTAGCCGCCCAGCCAGCCGCCGACGTCGAACAGCGCCGTGCCCGCGTCGATCTGCGCCGTCATCGGCAGTGTGATCTGCTGCGTGAGCCGGGTGCGCGGCGAGTCGCCGCCGCCGAGGAAGTTCGCTCCGCGATCGGTCGGCCCGGGGCTGGACGCGCTCGGATAACCGCTGCTGCCGTACGCGATGACGGCCGCCACGCCCTCGATGGTGGTCCACCCGGGGATCACCGGGGTCGGCGTGCCGGCGCCGCCGGTGCCGACGTCGGCGCCCGGGTTGGCGATCAGGTTCGCTGTCTTCACGCTGCCTCCTGACGGGATCGCCAGCAGCGTGCGGGCGTTCCCTGTCGTTGCGGCGACGGACGCGTGGCGGCCGCGTGAAGCGGCGGTGATCGCCGGACATAATCACGCGGCGATCGCGACGGTGCGCCGCGTTCGAATGTTCGTGCTCGTGTTCTGCTGCGTGCGATCAGGGCTTCTGCTCGGGCTTGGCCTGGGCTCCGGGTTGGTCCGGCCGCAGCTCCTGCCAGTGCCCGAACATGTGGATCAGCACGGTGAGTTCGGGAACCGCGCTGAGCAGCTGCGAGACGACCGGCCGGCTGCCGTCGGTCCAGATCTTCAGGCGGGTCTTGGCGGCCTCGACCCTGGTGACGGCGTGCCACGGCACCAGTGACTCGCGCCAGCGCACCCCCTCGGCGGCCAGCGTGATCGGCCCGAAGACCGCGGACCCGGTGCTGCGGAGTTCCTCGACCTTGAGCGGGAGTTTGATCGCGGAGATGTTCGCGTCCACGAACGACACGATCTCCGGCAGTTCCTTGTAGCGCGGCTTGCCCAGGTCGACGACCTCGCCATTGGCCAGGTCAAGGCGGCACATCGGCACTTCGGTGTACGCGGTGCCGAGGTTGGTGACCCTGGTCCAGTACCGCAGGTGCGCGACGTCATGCCAGGACACCACCGAGGTGACCGTCCCCTGGGGGTCGACGGTCAGCGTCCCGCCGGTGTAGAGGTGACGCCAGGTGTTGGCTTTGCGCCAGGTGACCAGCCCGCCGATCGCCGCCAGCGCGAGCACGCCCACGCCCGTCGCGACGGCCGCGCCCGCGCCGTCCGAGGCGCCGGCCGCCAGCAGGACGAGGCCCAGCCCGGCGCAGCACACGACGATGGCGATCTCCGCGGCCACCGCGGGCCGGTAACGGCCGTGCAGCTCACCCAGGCCCGCGTCGGCCACGGCCTGCTCGATGGAGCGTCCACCCTCACGACTGTCCATGGGCAGATCATGCCGTGTACATGGTCGCTCATCAATGGGTTGGAGTGTGCCAGGTCACGCGGTGATCGCTGCGAGTCGACCGAATGAGGGTTATCCGGCGCAGGCCGTGACCGATAGCGTCGGCCGCATGATGCGTAGATGGCTGGTCCCGCTGCTGATCGCGGTCAGCGGCGCGGTGATAGCGGCACGGCAGTTCGTCACCGGGTCCCCGGTCGCCGGGGCGGTGCTCGGGCTGCTGTTCGGGCTGCTCGCCGTCACGCAGTCGCCGCTGGCCTTCCCCCGGTCGATCGAGGCAGGCGAAGCGCAGCGGCGCGCCGCCGCGGACGGCAAACCCATCGTGTACTGGCGGCCGGGCTGCCCGTTCTGCCTGCGCCTGCGGGCCCGGCTCGGCCCGGCCGCGGCGCGGCGGGCGCACTGGGTCGACATCTGGCGCGACCCGGACGGCGCGGCGGCGGTGCGTGCCATCACCGGTGGCGACGAGACCGTGCCGACCGTGGTCATCGGTGGCAGCTCGCACGTCAACCCCGACCCTAACTGGCTGCGCCGGCAGGTCGCCTGACCGAACCTCGACTGATACCTCCAAGGTATCGGTCCTTGCTTATTTGATCATTGTTTGCGCAGCTCCAATGGGATGAACTGGCGAAGCGGCCGGACCGGCCGCTCACGTCAGCCAGGGGAGATGAGAATGGGTCAGCTCGACGGCAAGGTCGCGGTGGTCACCGGCGCCAGCGACGGCATCGGATTCGCCGCCGCGTCGCGCTTCGCGGAGCAAGGCGCGTACGTCTACCTCACCGGCAGGCGCAAGCCGGAACTCGACGAAGCGGTCGTGCGCATCGGCGCGCACCGGGCCAGCGGCGTGCAGGGCGACGTGACGGACCTGGCCGACCTCGACCGGCTGTTCGCCACCGTCGGGGCCGACGGCCGCCGGATCGACGTGCTGTTCGCCAACGCGGGCGGCACGACCATGGCTCCGCTGGCGCAGGTCACCGACGAGGACTACGAGCAGGCCACCCGGCTCAACCTGCGCAGCGCGCTGTTCACCGTGCAGAAGGCGCTGCCGCTGCTCAACGACGGCGCGTCGGTCATCCTGTGCACGTCCACGATGGCCAGCCGCGGCACCGAGGGCGTCGGCCTGTACGCCGCGGCCAAGGCCGGGGTCCGGTCACTGACCCGCACCTGGGCCAACGAGCTGCGGGGCAGGGGCATCCGGGTCAACGCACTCGCGCCCGGCGCCACCGAGACGCGGCTGCTGCGAGGCAACGCCCCGGCCGGCACCACCCCCGACGGGTGGGTCGCCATGGTCGGCGCGATCACGCCGCTGGGCCGCATCGGCTCGACGGACGACCAGGCCGCCGCCGCGCTGTTCCTCGCCTCCGACCAGAGCAGCTACATCACCGGCTCCGAACTGCTCGTCGACGGCGGCTACAACCAGATCTGAGGCGGTCAATCGCGCGCCGCGACCTCTACCGCGGTGCGGACCAGTTCGTCACGCGCGGCCGACGGGGTGTCGCGCGGCCACGCCAGCACGATCTGGTTCGCGGGTACGCCGCGCACCGGCACCGCCGCGACCGACGAGCCGAGGCGGCCGGTCGCGCTCGCCCCGAGCAGGACCGCGAACTCGCCGATCGCTACCCGGTCGAGGATCTCGTCGAGGCCCACCGGCGGCGGCGATGCGCGGAAGAGGCTGTCGCCGTGCAGTTCGGCCATGGTCAGGCTGTCGCGCGTGGCGAGCGGGTGCCCGGCCGGCAGCAGCGCGACCGGGGTCTCGTCGAGCAGGTCGACGCCGTCGAGCCCGTCGTGGTCGTCGGTGCTGCACATCAGTGCCGCATCGGCGGCCCCGGTGCGCAGGGCCGCGCCCGCGTCGGCGGTGAACATGACCTCGACCGGCACGCGGTCCGTCCCGCGCCGGTAGGTGTCGAGCACCTCGGCGAGCAGGCCCGCGCCGGTGCCGGTCGGTGCGGCGAGCACCAGCCGCCGCGGCCGGGCCGCCTGCTGGGTACGGCGTACCGCGGCGTCGAGCCCAGCGAGGATCTTGCGGCTCTCCCGCAGGAACACCTCGCCGGCCGCGGTGAGGTCGACCCGGCGGCTGGTCCGGTCGAACAGCCGGACGCCCATCCGCCGCTCCAGCCGGCTGATCGCCCGGGACAGCGGCGGCTGGGCCATGCCCAGCTGCTCGGCGGCCCGGCCGAAGTGCCGGTGCTCGGCCACGGCCGTGAAGTAGACGAGGTCGCGGACCTCGGGGCGATCCATACCCCGAGGATATCGATCGTGGCGTGCGGCCAGGCGGATCGACGGCACGATTCGCCGCCTCGCCCGCGACCGAGCCGCCACTCGTCAGAGGACCTGGTCCCTCGACGACCTCAAAGGATGACTCTTCTCAAGCACGCTTCACTGCCTGAAGTACTCGGGACTCCAGTGGGTCGTGTCCGCCGGCAACTCCCACCAGTGCGGCATCAACGTCAGCCCCCACGCCGGATCCGGCTGGAAGTCGATCCATCGGCCGTCGAACGGCGCGGCACCGGCGCGGGCCAGGGCAAGCAGCCGTTCCCCCTCTTCCCGGACTTCCGCGGCCTCGGCTTCATCCCAGAACGCCGGATGGCCGGTGTATTCGGCGAACGCGTCCTCGTCCTTCCAAGACCACCGGCCGTCCGGATAGACCAGCAGGTCGAGTTCCTGGTCGTAGACGTCGACCCCGCCGGCCCACCGGGTGACCGGACGCTCGAGGTTGACATACCAGCCCTCGAACTTGCCGTCCGGTCGCCAGCTCCACCAGACACAGTGGGCCGCGCCAGGCGGCATCAGCATCAGAGTCCGGAAAGGCTGCCAGGTACCTGGGCTGAGCATCGTTGTCATCCGCAGCGACTTGAGCAGCGACAGCTGCCGGGTCGGCTGGCCAGTGCCGTCAACTCGCCGCATGACCTGTGAGCCCGCCTCGATCCACAGCGCCAGCCCCTGTTCGTCGTCGCTGACCACCCGCCCGCACAGCACCGACCCGACTCGACCGTCCGGGTACAGGTTTCGGCGGACAATTGTCTGCCCCCGCTCAAAAATCATGCGAGGAAGGTACCCGCTCAAGGCCCGGCAGTCAGCGCCCCTGCCCGTTACCGGCTTAGGCTTCGCGCGTCGCGCCGGCCGGATCCAGTACCAGTCTTCGCTCGTCAACGCGCGGTGAGAGCCAGCCCGTCGCGTCGTCTGCGGGTAGCAGGGAGGTCCAGTCGATGGTGTCGGTGGCATCGAGCGCGTCCCCGATCAGGAGGGTGAACTGCCAGCGCTCCTGGCCGCTCGGGCCGAAGTAGGCGACGCCCCGGATACACGGCGGGTCATCGTGCAGCTCGTAGACCTGAGGCTCCAGGCCGTCGCACCACATCCATCGCAACTGCGGATCCTGGAAGCCTTCGACCTCCTGGCAGATCCGGTATTCCAAGGCAGCCCAGAAGCCGCGCTCAGCGTCGTCCACGATGGCCCTCCCCGGTGACCGGCCGCGTCAAGTCTCGCCGAGTCGGCCGGCGGCGAACCGGTCGGGTTCGCCGCCCGGCGCCGCAGACGCCCGCGAGCGCGGCGGGCGGGGGGTGGCCGGCGGCCCCGCC
>NZ_JBEZDT010000029.1:17205-101043 GCF_040648455.1 Catellatospora sp. NPDC049133 | reverse complement strand
CCCACCCTCCACCCCCGCGGCCACCCCGGGTCCCCCCCGGCGCCCCTTCGCCGGGCCTCGGGCGGGGCGCTTCTGGCTGGGGCGGCGCCCCGGCCGCCTCAGACGCCGGCGAGCGCGTCGGTCGGGGTGAGCCGGGCGGCCCGTACGGCTGGATACAGTCCCGCGACCGCCCCGATCAGCAGCGTCGCGGCGAACCCGCCCGCCGTGGCCCACAGCGGCACCACGGCCGGCCAGTGTTGCGTGGCCGCGTAGCCGCCGGTGACCGCCACACCGATCAGGATGCCGCCGAGGCCGCCGAGCGCCGACAGCAGCAGCGACTCGACCAGGAACTGCAGCAGGATCTGGCCGCGGGTGGCCCCGAGCGCCCGGCGCAGGCCGATCTCGGACCGGCGTTCGAGCACCGAGATCACCATCGTGTTCGTCACGCCGATCCCGCCGACCAGCAACGCCACCGCGCCCAGGCCCAGCAGCAGGCCGCCGAACGTGTTCTCGGTGATCTTCTTGGCCGCCAGCGCGTCCGACGGCCGCGAGACCAGGACCTCGCTGGGCGCCCCCGGCCGTACGGTGCGTGGCAGGGCCTTGCGCACCGCGGCGACCGCGTCCTCGGCGGTACGGGTGTAGACGGTCGTCGGGTGCCCGTCGAAGCCGAGGTAGGTGGCCGCCGCCGACCAGCCGACGAACACGGCGCGGTCCAGGTTCTGGGCCAGCGGCACCGGCCGCAGCACACCCACCACCGTGAAGCGCCGGCTGCCGAGCACGATCTGCGGCTGGTCCGCGGTGTCGTCGATGCCTAGCCGCTGCGCCGCGGTCCAGCCCAGCACCGCCGTCGGGAAGTCGGCGGTGGGAAGGCTCAGCCAGCGCCCGCTGACCGGGCTCAACCCGACCGCCTCCGGCAGGTCGAGCCGTCCCGCGTACACGGTGAGGCTGCCGGTCTGCGCCGGGTGCACGTGCTCGTTGCGGTACGCGTGCACGCCGGGCAGCAGCCCGACCGCCGACACCGCCTCCACCGAGGCGACCCTGGTGATCATCGGGATCGCCTCGTGCGGGAGCTGCGCCGGTTTGTCGTCGGCTGTCCTGCCCGGCTCGACGGTCAGCAGGTTCGTGCCCAGCTGGTCGAGCTGCCGGTCCAGTTCGGCCCGGCTGGAGCTGGAGATGCCGACCACGGCGATCATCGCGGCGATGCCGATCGCGATGCCGAGCGCGGACAGGAACACCCGCAGCCGCCGTGACCGCAGCCCGGCCGCGCCGACCCGCAGCACGTCGCCCGGCGACAGCCGCCCGGGTCGGGGCGGGGCGCTCATGCGCCCGCCCCGACCCGCACGGCGCCCGGCTCGCGCTCGTCGCGCACGACGAGCCCGTCGGACACCTCCACCCGCCGCGGCAGCCGCGCCGCCAAATCCCGGTCGTGGGTGATGACCACGACTGTGGTGCCTGCCCCGTTCAGCTCGGTCAGCAGGCCCAGCACCGTCTCGCCGGAGACGGAGTCGAGGTTGCCGGTGGGTTCGTCGGCCAGCAGCAGCGGCGGGTCGCCGATCAGCGCGCGGGCGATCGCCACCCGCTGCCGTTCCCCGCCGGACAGCTCGTGCGGGCGGTGGTGCAGCCGGTGGCCCAGCCCGACCCGCTCCAGGGCGGCGTCGGCGCGCCGCAGCCGCTCGCGCGAGGTCACGCTCGCATACAGCAGGCCGTCGGCGACCGCCTCCCGCACCGCGACACCCGGGGTCAGGTGGAACTGCTGGAACACGAACCCGATCGTGGCCCCCCGCAGCCCGGACAGCTGCCGATCGGACAGGGCCGCCACGTCGAATCCGCCGATGCGGACCTGGCCGCTGGTCGGGCGGTCCAGGGTGCCGATCAGGTTGAGCAGGCTGGACTTGCCCGACCCGGACCGCCCGACGACGGCGACCGCCTCGCCGTATCCGATGTCGAGGCTGACGCCGCGCACGGCCCGTACCCCGCCGGGGTAGGTCTTGGTGACGTCCGCCAGTTCGACCACGTTCACTGCGCGACCCCCACGGTGACGCCCTCGGCGATGCCGTCGCCGCTGATCTCGACCTTGCCGCCGGCGAACAGCCCCGTCTGCACGGGCACGATCCGGCTGGTCGGTCCGTCACGCACCTCGACGCCGTAGCCGCGCTCGCCGACGGCCAGCAGCGCCTGGATCGGCACCACCAGCACGTTGGCGTGCTCGGCGGTGACGAAACGCACCGACACCGGACCGGGCTCCGGCTCCGTCGCCGCTTTCAGGTCCAGCTCCACGGTGACCTTGGGCTGGCCCTGCTCCCCGGGCGTCGGTCCGTCAGCGTCTTCGGTGGGCGCCACCACGCCGACCACCGTCGCCTCGGCCGGTGTGCCGTCGGGCAGCGTGACGGTGGCCTTGACTCCCTTCTTGGCCAGTTCGGGTGCGGTGGCCGGCACCTGCGCGGTGACCACGCGGGTGGTCGGGCCGGCGGTGAGGACGTCACCGGCGGCCGGCGCGCCGAGCCGGGCCGTGTGGGTGGCGACCCGCAGCGGACCGGGTGCGACGATCACATCGGTCGGTGCGACGGTGCCCGTGACCGGCAGCCCGAGGTCCTTCTGCCACCGCTTGACGGCGGCTGCCGTGGACGCGGAGAAGGTCTTGTCGGCTTCGAATCCGGTGTACTTCAGCGCGGTCAGGTTCTTTTCGAGCTGGGCGACGTCCGGGCCTTCGGCCCCGTCGGCCAGGACCCGGTAGAACGGCAGCCCGCCGTAGAGCAGCACGACGGGGTTGTTGTCCGCCCGCAGCAGGGGCTGTCCCCGCTTGACCGTGCTGCCGACCGGGGCGAGCCAGGTCAGGGTGCCGGTCGCCTTGGACGTCACCGCCGACGGCCGGCCGAAGCCGATCTCGCCGTCGACGACCGTGGCCGCCGTGATCGTGGACCGGGTCACCTGGACCGTGTCGACCGCGGGAGCGCCGACCGGGCTGTCGTCGCCGCCACCGGAGAAGACCCCGGCGGACATCGCCGCCGCCGCGGCGACCACCGCGGCGGCGACGACGCCGAACAGCACCCGGCGCGACCGCCGGCTCATCCGACACCCGTCACGCCGCTGGTGTCGGGCATGCAGATCTTCGCCGCGGCCTTGACCGCCGGCTGCTGCATCCGCGCCTTGTGGTCCTCCTTGGCCTGCCGCAGCGTGGCCCCGTCGATCGGGGCGGGGTTCGGATCGGGATCGGGCCAGTCCGGCACGCCGTTCTCGCGCATGCACTTGGCGACCTCCCGGTCCTCGCGCAGCCGCTCCTCGCTCGGCTTCTCGGGCACCTCCAGCACCGGGGCGTCCAGCGCGGGCCACTTCTCGTAGCACTCGATCATCTCGGGGGTCGGGTCGCCGTCGGGGATGCCCGAGAAGTCCGCCAACGTGTCGTGACCGAGGTAGGTGACCTGCAGGCCCTTCTCGTTCAGGCACTTGGCGAGGTTCTGCTTCTGCCTGTCGTAGGCGTCCCACAGGCCTTCGGAGCCGGAGCTTGCGGCGGGGTCGGCCTCGGCGGTGGTCTCGGGGTCGCCGGACCCGCACGCCGCCAACATCGCCACCAGCAACGGCCCGCACGCGGCCAGTGCCGCGTACCGGATGCCACGCCCTGAACGGCGGCTCACACGTCTGCCGTCGATCGGCATTCACTTCTCCTTTGGAGCTGGGTTACTCGACACCGGAGGGGGTTCGCCGGCGTCGCGGTACACAGTCCACCAAAGGGGTTGTTATCCGGGTGTTAACGATAATGTGTACATTCCGTTAACATGATCCTAAGTGGATCGGCGCTGGGGACTCAGGCCCGCGCGGCCTCACCGCGGGGGAGGATCACCCGCACGGAAAGGCCCCCGTCGGGGCGGGGGATGGCCAGCGCGTCGCCGCCGTGCGCCTGGGCGACCGCGCGCACGATGGACAGGCCCAGACCGCTGCCCCTGGCCGAACCGACCCGGTCCGTGAGCCGGCGGAACGGCTCGAACAGCGCCGGCACCTCGTGCGGCGAGATCAGCGCGCCGGTGTTGGTCACGATGATCTCGGCTTGCCGAGCCTCCTCCAGCGTCTGCACCCACACGAAGCCGTCGCGGTGGTTGTAGCGAACCGCGTTGTCGACCAGGTTGCGGATCAGCTGCTCCAGCAGGAGCGGGTCGCCGACCACCGTCGCCGCCGCGAGTTGCGCCTGCACCTGCACCTGCTGGTCCACGGCCGCCTTCGCGGTGACGTCGAGGGCGTACTCCGCCAGCTGCGCCAGGTCGACCGGCCGCCGGTCGGTGACCGCGTCCTCAGCCCTGGCCAGGGTGAGCAGCGAGTCGATCAGCCGTTCGTGGCGCAGGTTGACCGCGAGCAGGTTCTCGCCGAGCCGCTGCAGCTGCGGCGTGCTGTCCGGGCGGGCCATCGCGACATCGAGCAGAGTGCGGCTCAGCGCGATGGGCGTCTTCAGCTCGTGGGCGGCGTTCGCGATGAACCGTCCCTGCCCGGCGAAAGCCTCGTCGAGCCGGTCGAGCATGCTGTCGAACGAGTCGGCCAGGCTCTTCACCTCGCTGTGCGGACCGGCCAGCTCGATCCGCTTGTGCAGGGTGCGCCCGGCGATCCGGTGCGCCGTCTCGGTGATCGTGTTGAGGGGGCGCAGCAGCCGCCCCGACAGCCACCAGGCCCCGGCTGTCGCCGCCAGACTAGCCCCCAGCAGCGTCAGCCCGCCCTTGAACAGGACGTTCTCGCGCATCGAGTCCATGATGATCTGGCGGGAGACCTCGTCAGTGGCGATCGCGTCGGAAACCCACACATTGTCAGCCGGGCTGTACTTCTCCATCTTGCGGGCGAAGACCACCGCCAGGCTGTAGTCCATGCTGTTCTGGACCAGGATCATCACGCCGCCGAGCACCACGCTGCCCGCGAGCAGGAACATCAGCCCGAACATGAGGGTATGGCGCACCCGCAGGCTGCCGTGCCATGAAGCCTTCACGGTGACCGGTGGCCCGTCGTGGCCCCCGTCTCGACCAGCCGCGGCCCCAGCGCCCGCACCCGCGCCACCAGCTCCGCGAACACGAACGGCTTGGCCAGGCAGTCGTCGGCGCCCGCGGCGAGCGCGGCGAGCCGGTCGGCCTCGGAGACGAAGACGGTGAGCATCAGCACCCGTGCGCCGGTCCCGGCCGCGACGATCCGGCGGCAGAGCTCATCGCCGTGCGCCCGGGGCAGGCCCAGGATCAGCACGTCGTGGCAGCCCTCGGCAAGTTCGGCCGGCACCTGCGCGCCGTCGCCGACCACGTCCACGGCGAAGGACTCCTGCCGCAGGCCCTCGGCGATGGCAGCGGCCATCAGGTCCTCGTCGTCGACCACCAGTACGCGCACACGACCTCCCTCGCCGGACCGCCCTGAGCAAGTATCCGGAGGTCGCGTTAGCCGATCGTGAACGTTTTCGCTTACGGTCCGCTAACATCTGCGGCCGCCGCGGCCCGGACGCGGGATCTCCCGGCGCAATATCGCCCCGGTGGCGTTCGCCTCGTCCGAGCGTTGTGGCGGGGCGGCCGCGACCGCGTACCGTCGGAGAGAACGCTTCGTACCGAGGAAGCCATGGGGGAGTCGGGGCCGTGAACACCACGACACGTCAGCAGGCCGCTTGGCAGGCCTACATCGACGTCGCCTACGGGCTGCAACGCGCCATCTGCGAAGGTGAGCGCTACGACGGCGAGGTCGACTGGGAATGGGCCGGCGTACGCGGCAGCCTGCACGACGACCGCCTGAGCCTGAGCAACGCCAAGCTGCTGGCCCTGCTCGACCAGGCCCAGGCGCACTGGCGGGACTGCCCCCTGGACAACGACGTGCTGTCCGGTTACCTCAACGAGATCGCCGACGGGTTGCGGGAGCTCGCGGAGGACCGGGCCATCGAAGGCTGGTAGCCGCCGGTCACGCCGGGTTCGGCCGGCACAGAACCTGCATGACGGCTGTCAGCTGTTCGTCGAGCTGCCCGGGGTCCGCAGCGGTCAGGGCCGGGGTGGCGAGGATGCTGCGCATCAGCCAGACGCCGGCGACCACGGACAGGACCAGTTCCGCGCGTTCGCCGGAGTCCGGGCCGGTGAGCAGGCCGGTCAGCCGCGAGCCGACGTGCCTGCCGATCGCCTCGCGCATGATCTCGGCGGCCCGCGGGTTGTTGGCCGAGCGCAGCATGAGCAGGAACGGGCTGAGTTGCCCGGCCGCGGGGTCGGTGCGGGCGACCAGAGCGGCGGCGAGCTTTGCGGGCAGCTCGGCCGGGTCGGCGCCGACCACGGTGGGCGCGGTGAACGACCTGTCGACGGCTTCGGCGAACAGCTGCTCCTTGGAGCCGAAGTAGCGGTTGACCAGCATGGCGGTGACTCCCGCGGCGGCCGCCACCTCGCGCACCCCGGCGCCGTCGTAGCCGGCGCGGGTGAAGGCCTCGATCGCGGAGGTGAGGATCGCCTCGCGGGTGGCGGCGGCGTCGCGGCGGCGCGGCTGGTTGGTCACACTCATGTCTACCAGTGTAGACATCTTTGCGAATCCGGGTCTACAGTCGTAGACATACCTGATCCGGGCAACTGAAAGAGGTGGATCATGGATCTGCGACTGGCAGGCAGGCGGGCACTGGTCACCGGCGGCAACTCAGGGCTGGGCGAGGCGATCGCCCGGGGGCTGGCCGCCGAAGGGGTCGACGTGGTCGTGCACGGCCGCGACGAGGCGCGGGCCAGCAAGGTCGCCGACCTCATCCGTGCGGAGGGCGGCCGGGCCGACGTCGCGGTCGGCGACCTGGCCGACGACGCCGGAGCCGACGCCGTGGCCACGGCCGCGCTGTCCGGCGGCCCCGTCGACATCCTGGTCAACAACGCCGGCATGTACGACCACATCAGCTGGAGCCAGGCCACCCCGGCCGACTGGGCGCGCCTGTACGAGGTCAACGTCATCTCCGGGGTGCGGATGATCCAACGGCTCGTCCCCGCGATGCGCGAGCGCGGCTGGGGACGCGTGATCCAGATCGGCGGCGGCCTGGCCGTGCAGCCCACCGCCGACCAGCCCCACTACACGGCGACTCTCGCCGCACGGCACAACCTGGCGGTGTCGCTGGCCCGCGAGCTGTCCGGCAGCGGCGTCACCTCCAACACCGTCGCCCCCGGCGCGATCATGGTCGACGGCGTACGCGACCTGATGCTGAAGGTCGCGCCGAGCAGGGGCTGGACCGGCGACCCGGCCGAGATCGAGCGGGCGGCGGCGCGGGCCTGGGTGCCCAACGACACGGGCCGCTTCGGCCTGCCCGAGGAGATCGCCTCCGCCGTGGCGTACCTGGCCAGCCCGCTGGCCGCGTACATCAGCGGCGCGACCCTGCGCGTGGACGGCGGCACCGTCCGCAACGTCCAGTGACCTGACCCGCTCGGGCGCTACGACGTGCGGATCGCCGCGATAAGCCCGGTGACCAGGTTCGCTCGCTGCGGCATCGCGTCGATCAGCAGGTACTCGTGGTCGGCGTGCGCGCCGCCACCGACCGCACCGAGCCCGTCGAGGGTCGGCACACCCAGCGCGGCCGTGAAGTTGCCGTCGCTGCCCCCGCCGACGGACCTGCCCTCCACACCCGGCATCAGCCGCTGGGCCAGCGCGAACAGCTCCGCCGACGCGGACTCGGGCATCGGCGGCCGGTCGACGCCCCCGGCGACGGCGACCGTCGCGCCGGGCAGCCGCGGGGCGAGGGCCGCGAACGCGGCCGTGACCCGGTCGGCCTCGGCCGGCGTCTCGACCCGCACGTCGACGACGATCCTCGCCTCGGCGGGCACGACGTTGTCGGTGGTGCCCGCCGAGGCGACGGTCGGGGTGACGGTCGTGCCGAGGTCCGGCCGGCCGATCGCGGCGATCGCGAGCACCTGGTGCGCGGCCTCGACCAGGGCGTTGACGCCCGACTCGGGTTCCAGGCCCGCGTGCGCGGCCCGCCCGGTGACCGTGACCCGGAACGTGCCGCAGCCCTTGCGGCCGGTCTTGAGGCCGCCGCCGTCGGCCGCGCCTTCCAGGACCAGCACCGCGCCACAGGCCAGCGCCCGCTGCTCGATGAGCGCCCGGGAACTGCCGGAGCCGACCTCCTCGTCGGCACTCACCAGGATCTCCACCCCGGTCCGGTCGGGCAGCGCCGCGACGCCGTGGATGGCCTGCACCAGGCCGCCGAGCATGTCGAAGACCCCTGGCCCGGTGGCACGCCCGTCGCGGACCTGGAACGGACGCCGCCGCAGCGTGCCGATCGGGAACACGGTGTCGTGGTGGCCGAGGAGCAGCACCCGCGGGTCGCCGCCGCCGCTCCAGTGCACGTGCGGGCCCGCTGCGCTGTCGACGAGCACGGCCCGGCCGCCGAGCCGGTGCTCGATCACGACGGCGAGCGTCTTGGCCGAGGCGGTCAGGGCCTCGTGGTCGCGCGAGGGAGACTCCACCTCGACGAGGGTCCTGAGATCGTCGATCATCGCGTCGAGGTCCACGCGGGTGCTCCTGGTTCTGTACTGGGGTAGACGGCAGTATCCGCCTGCGTGTGTCAGGCGGATACTGCCATCTGCCCGTCAGCGCACCGCGTCAGGAGGGTCGAGCCGTGATCGTGAGCCGACGCGCCTGACGACCCGCCGACCGCTGATCAGTCTGCGACCCTGATCGGGTCCCCGGTGTTGGAGATGAACACCACCAGCAATTTCGCCGGTTCGGTGGCGCTGGTGTTCTCGGTGAGCACGTGGTGGGCGCCCGGCGGCTCGACCCAGTTCTGGCCCGCGCTGTACGTCTGCACCGGCTGGCCCTCGAGCTGGCTGCGCACCGCACCGTTCAGGACGTACGCGTACACGAACGCCTGGCCGTGGCGGTGCGGGACCGCTCGTGAGCCGGGCGGGAAGTCCACGATCGCCGAGGTGAACGTCTTGCCCGGCACATTCGCAAGGGCCTGCTCGACCAGGACCGTCACGGTCTCCTGCGGCGGTTCCTCCCGCTGCACGGCGGCGGTCGGCACCCGGTCCGCAGGACGTTGCGCCGTGGTCGTCCAGCCGACGGCCCCGGCCGCCAAACCGACGGCGAGCACGGCCCCCGACACGCGCATTCCGATCATGACTGATCCTCCTCAGCCCTCGGTGATCGACTCCCTCCGCCGGACCGATGGACACACGCCGTCGTGCAAGCCGGTCCAGTCGCATTGTCCTGCTTCGGTGCACCGATCACCTCGCGGAACAGGTAATCCGTGACAGACTGGCCCGCGCCGTCAGCCGTCCAGCCCGTGTCTCGCGGCCACCGCACGGGCCTGCGGCAACCTTCGCGGCCCGTGTTTCAGCAGGTCCCGGGCATGGCCGCGAAAACCCCAGCGGGCGGCCACGTCGGCGGCCTCCCAGAACAGCCGGTCGGGCACCGACCACGGCAGGCCGCCGACCCAGCGGTCGACGATGCCGGCCCGGGTCCGGGTGGACTCCAGCAGGGCGAACGCCCGGCCGGTGAGGACGTTCGCGACGCCGTCCACGGTCGCGGGCACCGCGTCGTAGGACACCAAAAGGACGCGCTCGCCTGACAGGACATCATGAAGGGCCACGCCTGGCGTGACCGCTTCGACAGGATCCACCGTGCCGATCTCCACGACGCCGACGGCGACGACGACGGTGCCTTCGCCGTGCTCGCCGGCACCGAAGCCGTCGCGCAGCTCCACCGTCTGGACGAGACGATCGTCGGGCAGGACCCGGTAGAACAGTGTGTCGCGCCGGTCGGGACCGCCGCGCCGCCCGGTGAACCTGTGGTCGGCCAGAATGGCGGCCACGCCGTCGGCCAGGGCGCTCATCGCCGCCGGTGGCAGCCGCCGGTCGCGGGGCGTGCGCGGAACGCGGTTGATCGCCAGCAGCGCGCGAATCGCCGCGGCGTGCACGTCCGGCAGCGACAGCACGCTGCGCACCAGCACTGCCTCCCGGTCCACGTGGTGTGCGCCGTCGATGCCGGGCTGGTCGGCCAGCTCGTCTTCCAGTCCGTCGGCGGCGACGTCGGCGTACGACCACACCGTGTCGTCGAGACTGACGGCCGTGTTCCACCCGTCCTCGTCGACGGGCTCGACCTCGGCGACGCTGACGATCCAGCGCAGGTCTTCCGCATCGAGTCCGGCGTCGTCCTGCGGGTGCCGGGGGAGAGGGCGGGCGTCGGCGATGGCTTCGGCCGCCGGATCGTCGCAGCTGGGCGCCAGCCGTGCCGGTCGAAGTGTCCTCCGCCGACGGGTCAGCAGGACATTCAGGACCGCCCAGATGACGACGCCGACGGCGAGCAGGAGCCTCGGCACGACGAGGAGCCTCCACAGCAGCCGGGCGCGCACTCCGACAGGGTGGCGAACTCCGCCGCCCGCCGCAAGCGCTAGGCGGCGGGGTAGCCCAGCCGTTCGGCGAGGTCGCCGTACCGCGCCCGGAAAGCCTTGCGGTGGCGCTCGTCGAAGTGGTTGCGCCAGTCGCCGGGCACGCCCTTGCGGTAGTGGTTCATCTCGTCGACCTCGCCCGGCCTGCGCTCCGAGTCCGACAGCCGGGTGAACGTGTAGTGCTCCACCGCGAGCCGCGCGAACGAGCGCGGCAGCCGGTCCAGGGCGAACGCGGGCAGCGCGCGGCGCAGCCTGGCCCTGCCCGGCTCGGCCCGCAACACGCCCAGCCGCCACCGGACAGCGGCGGTGCGGACCAGCTCGCCGACCACGTTCGGCGGCACCAGCAGCCGGTAGTGGTCGAAGATCTGCGTCCAGGTCGCCACCTGCTCGCTGATCTGGTCCTCCATCCGCAGTTCCAGGACCTCGGGCTGGTGGTAGTCCCAGGTGTCCATGTGGTCGAGGAAGTACCCGCTGAACTCGATCTCCGCCAGCAGGCCGTCCGGGACGTCCAGGTCCAGCAGCCGCTTGCGGTGGTCGATGAGCTCGTGCCAGGTCACCCCGAGCGCGTGTACGCCGTGGGTGTTGCGGTGGCTGAAGTAGCCCGACACCACGATGTCGCGCGGGTCGCGGATGACGTTGACGGTGCGCCGCTCCGGCAGGGTCTCGTAGTCCCGCTGCGCGATGTTGGTCAGCGAAAGCAGGTCGACCCGTTCCTGCCGGACGAGTTCGGCCAGCGAGCCGTAGGGCGCCCACTGTTCGGGTGCGATGACGGTGAACATGTTCAAGCCGAGCAGGCCGCAGGCCTCCCGCAGGATGGCACGCGACCAGCTGGACGCCGCCTTGTGACGGCCGGAGTAGACAAGCAGCACGCGACCTCCAGAGCCGTCTGCGACGCGCGCCGACAGCGCCGTCGGCCACCGGGCATCGAGGGTGATCGAGACGTAATCTTGCAACATTGTTAACAGACGGGCAAGCGATCACCCCGAAGTGCCTGGCGGCGGTGGTGGTCCGGTCTGCTCCGCGCGGCTCAGTTGCGGGCGGCGTACAGGTACACCGTGTTCACGAGATAGCCGACTCCGCCGCGAGCGATCAGTGAAAGCACCAGGCTGAGGGACGCGATGACCAGGGCGGCTGTGCCGCGCCTCGTCCGGGCGGGCTGCGCGGCGGCGATTTCGGCCATGGCCGACAGGGTACGGTCCGCGCGCCCGTTCGGTTGCCCTGTCTAATCCGGCCAAAAACTACCAATCATGTCGCTAATGTCGAAATTGACTGATCAGGTAGTTACGGTCGATTACGGGAGGAACTGCATGAAACGTCGGTGTGTCGCGCGGCTGGCGCTGGTGGCAGGACTACTGGCCGTAGTGGTCCTCGGGTCGGCGATGGCCCCGGCGGCCGAGCCGGGCGGGAGCCGTGCCGGTGACCGCGGCGACGGGGGCGGATACGGGCCCACGCCACCCCCGACACCGCCACCACCGGGGACGCCGACGCAGGAGGCCTGGGCGTGGACCCAGCTGATCCCGGGCGGCGCCCAGGTCCGGGTCGCCACCCCCGCGACCACCTGCCCGATCCTGGTCGTCACCACCGGCGCCCAGGCGGTACGGCACCAGATGGTCCTCGAAAGCACCGTCGCCCTCTACCCGACCACCGCCACCGTCTGCACCCGGCGGGTCGCCGCCACCGCCACCGCCGCCCGCATCGACACGGCGACCAGCCCCGTCCCGTTACGGCCGAACACGAACGGCGCCGTACCGCTGCCGAACTGGACCCAGCCCGGCTCGCCGACCAGCCGGCCGGCGAACGTCGCCCTGATCGGCGACACCGGATGCCGCATCCCCGCTGCCGGCACGCCACAGGCCTGCACGCCGCAGGGCTGGCCGTTCCAGCGCGTGGCGACCAACGCCGCGGACGAGCCGGCACCGCCGAACCTCGTCGTGCACCTGGGCGACTACATCTACCGGTCCCGCCCCGGACCGACGCCGTCGCCGTTCTGCGGCGGACCGGGCACCAGCCCGAGCATGCACACCTGGGGCTGCCTCGTCGCCGACTTCTTCCAGCCGGCGGCACGGCTGCTGGCGCAGGCGCCATTCGTGTTCGTGCGCGGCAATCACGAGACCTGCGGCCGCTCGGGCGAGATCTGGTTCCGCTACCTGGCCCCCACGCCGAGCCTGACGGCGTGCGGCGCGCCGAACCCGGAGGACTTCAGCCGCCCGGTACGCATCGACGCGGGCACCCTTGGCCTGCTGCTCATGGACACCTCCTGCGCCTCCGACGAGGCGAACCCGCCGTCCTGCGCCCTGGCCCAGCGGGCCGCCCGGTACACCGCGCAGTTCAACGAGGTGAACAACAGCCTCGTGCGGGACGGCGACAACTTCCTGCTCAGCCATACGCCCATCTGGGCGGTGCGCGGGCAGACCGCGGCCGGCAACCCGGTATGGATCGACGAGATCCTGTCCGACGCCGTCGCGGCGACCAGCCTCGGCATCCTCGACCGGCGGATCGACCTGGTCCTGGCCGGCCACATCCACCTGTACCAGATGCTCACCTTCGAGACGAGCGCGCAGTTCCACCGCCCGCCGGTGGTGACGGTCGGCGCGTCGGGCACCGAGCTGGACCCGAAGACGTGGCAGGACAGCGCCCTGATCGGCAGGCTCCTCGACGGTGTCGCCATCGGTGAGCTGATCACGGTGGACCGGTTCGGCTACGGCGTGCTGCGCGACACCGGCGCGACGTGGAACCTGCGGTTCTTCAACCAGTTCGGCACCCGGGTGCCGGGCACGAACTGCAACCTCGTCGGCGCCAGGTTCCCCAACTGCCTGTGACGGCGTGGCGCTTCAGCCCGGTCCGGGCCGCAGGCTCGGGTTGTTCAGCATGTCGGTCGCCACCATGACGCGGCGGGGATCGCGGAGATGGACCCGCACGGGCACCACGATGCCCGGTCGGATACGGTCCCAGCGCGTGCGGTGGTACGGCTGGCGGGAGTCGCCGGGTACGGCGCGCGGCCCGGCAGTTCGACGGTCATGGTCATCCGGAAGTAGCGCACGTCGTTGCTGTCCCACTGCGCAGTGGGCTTCACCTCGGTCACCAGGCCGCGGCCGTCCACTCCGTGCCGGAGGATGGCGTCGCGCCGGTCGCTCCAGCGGTTGAACAGGAAGAACACCGCCATCAGGACCACGCCCACGCCCACGAACGCGGGACCCACCCACCAGCGCTCGTCGTCGCGATCGAATACGGCGAACGCGACGAGCCCGATGCCGACGAACATCAGGCAGAACGCGTACTGGCCGATGCGGCGAAGCAACCGGAACATCCATACACTGTGGCGGCCACCGGCCGGCCGGGCCAGAGCCCGGGTGCGTCAGCTTTCCGATGGTGGCGTGCGGACCGGTCGGCAGCGCCGGATCGCGGCCATTCCGCCCTGGTCGGAGACCTGCCGTCGGTACCGTGAGCACATGACGACGGTGACGGCGAACGATGTGCGGGTGCTGGCGCGGTCCCGGGACACCGATCCCGTCCTGGCCGTGGTGGACGACGAGCTCGTGGTGATTCCCGAGGCCGAGGTCAGGGAACAGGACAGGGTGGTGTGCACCCAGCGGACACTGGTCCACGAGCTGGGCATCGAGGTGAGCGACATCGAGGCGCAGCTGTTCGCCGGGCGGCTGACGGCCCTTCTCGCCGAGTGACTCCCGCCCAGCCCGCCCCGACCGACTACGTCGCCAACCGGGCCCGCCTCGACGGCGCCCCCTTCCTGACGCAGGTGCGGATTCTCGGCAGCGCCAGCGGGCGGGCTGCGACGTCAGTAACGTTCCTGACATGGGTGTGGTGCCGCTCAAGGAGATCGTCGACCGGGCGATGAGCGAGCGATACGGCGTCGCCGCGATCAACATCGTCAACGACCTGACGCTGGAGAGCGTGCTGGCCGCCGCGGTCGAGCGGCGCTCGCCCGTCATCGTGCAGACCTCGGTGAAGACGGTGCGCTCCATCCGGTCCGACGTGCTGATCGCCATGTGGAAGGCGATGACGGCCGGCATCGAGGTCCCGGTCAGCCTGCATCTCGACCACTGCCCGGACCGGGCGGTGATCACCGAGTGCCTCGCCAAGGGCTGGAACTCGGTGCTGTTCGACGCTTCGCTCCTGCCGGTCGAGGAGAACCTGCGCCAGACCATCGAGGTGGTCGCCGAGGCCCGCGCGCGCGGCGCCCACGTCGAAGGGGAGATCGAAGCGATCAAGGGCGTCGAGGACGACGTCGGCTCCGACG
Organism: Catellatospora sp. NPDC049133; assembly: GCF_040648455.1. Taxonomy (NCBI): domain Bacteria; kingdom Bacillati; phylum Actinomycetota; class Actinomycetes; order Micromonosporales; family Micromonosporaceae; genus Catellatospora; species Catellatospora sp. NPDC049133. The sequence continues at coordinate 86,470 of NZ_JBEZDT010000029.1, read as the reverse complement.
AGGACTCCCGGCGGCAGTCGCTGGAGACCTCGGTCCGGTTCATCGAGACCTCCGGCGTCGACGTCTTCGCCCCGTCGATCGGCAACGCGCACGGCGTGTACTCGGCCGCCCCGCACCTCGACGGTCAGCGGGTCAGCGACATCGTCGCCGCGACCGGGGTGCCGATCGCGCTGCACGGCGGCACCGGGCTTACCGACGAGCAGTTCACCGACCTGATCTCGCGCGGCTGCGCGAAGGTGAACGTCTCCACCGCCCTCAAGGTCACCTACATGACCTCGAACCTGGCCTTCCTGCGCCAGGCCGAGGAAAAGAACAAGTGGGACCCGCCGTCGCTGTTCAAACACGTCGCGTCGGACGTCACCGCCATGGCGGCCGGCTACATCGACCGCTTCGGCAGCGCGGGGCGCGCGTGGTGACAGCGCTGATCTTCGACTGCGACGGTGTGCTGGCCGACACCGAACGCCACGGCCACCTGCCCGCGTTCAACCAGACGTTCGCCGAGTTCGGCCTGCCGGTGCGCTGGGACGAGCAGGAGTACGGCCGCAGACTCGCCATCGGCGGCGGCAAGGAACGCATGAGCAGCCTGCTGACGCCCGAGTTCGTCGCCGCGGCCGGCCTGCCCGAGGACCCGGCCGGGCAGGCCGAGGCCGTCGCCGCCTGGCACCGGCGCAAGACCGCGATCTACACCGCCATGGTCGCCGCCGGTGACCTGCCCGCCCGGCCCGGCATCGCCCGGATCGTCGAGCAGGCGCACGCCGCCAGCTGGCCGCTGGCCGTGGCGTCGACGTCGGCCGAGGCGTCCGTGCGGGCCGTGCTGGAACACGCCGTCGGCCCCGAGCGGGCCGGTGACTTCACCGTCCTGGCCGGAGACATCGTGCCGCGCAAGAAACCGGCCCCCGACATCTACCTGCTGGCACTCGACCGGCTCGGGCTGGCCCCGCACCAGGCCATCGTCATCGAGGACTCCCACAACGGCCTGGCCGCGGCGGTAGCGGCCGGGATCGCCTGCGTCGTCACGGTCAACGGCTACACCGCCGGCGAGGACTTCACCGGCGCGGCGTTCGTCGTGGACTCCCTCGGTGATCCCGGCGCCGACCCCGTCACGGTCCTGGCCAACCACAGTCCGGCCACACCCGGGCCCTACGTGACGCTGGCCGATCTCGCCGCAGTCCTGGGGGAAAGGGATCCGGCATGACCGACAACCCGCTGCCGGCGGTCGAGTTCACGGTACGCACCATCGCGCAGACCGCCGTCGCCAACGAGAAGTACTTCGGCGACCTCGACGCGGTCGTCGGCGACGGCGACTTCGGCTACTCGCTGGCCCGCGGCTTCGAAGCGGTCATCGCCGACTGGGACACCTTCGACCGCGCCGACACCGCCACCTTCCTGCGCAAGGTCGCCGTCGTCATCACCAGCCGCATCGGCGGCACCTCCGGACCGCTGTGGGGCACCGCGTTCCTGCGCGCGGCCGCCGCCGTCACCGGCAAGACCCGGCTCGGCGGCGACGACGTCGTCGCGATGCTGCGCGCCGCGGCGGAGGGCATCCAGGCCCGCGGCGGCGCCGGCCTGGGCGACAAGACCCTGCTCGACGCCCTCGTGCCCGCCACCGATGAGCTCGCCCGCCAGTTCGGCCAGGGCAGCGACCCGCATGCCGCCCTGCGGGCCGCGGCGACCGTGGCCCGCACCGCCGCCGACCAGACCGCCGGACTCCAGGCCCGCCGCGGCCGGGCCAGCTACACCGGCGAGCGCAGCATCGGCAGCGTCGACCCGGGAGCCACCGCCGTCGCCGTCATCTTCGAAGCACTCGCCGACACCTGGCACGACAGATTCTGAGAGCAGGGGAGTCCACCATGAAGAAGTTCGTCAACGACCCCCGCCAGTTCGTCCCCGAGATGCTCAAAGGCGTCGCCCTGGCCAACCCGGACACGCTGCGCTACGTGCCGGAGTACAACCTCATCATGCGGGCCGACGCCCCGCGCGCCGACAAGGTCTCGGTGCTGCAGGGCTCGGGCTCGGGCCACGAACCGGCCCACGTCATGATCGTCGGGAAGGGCATGCTCGACGCCGCCTGCCCCGGCGACGTCTTCGCCGCCCCGCCCATGGACTACGTCCTGGAGACCAGCAAGCTGCTCGCCTCGCCCAAGGGCGTGCTGCACATCGTGAACAACTACACCGGCGACCGGCTGGCCTTCGACATGGGCAAGGAGATGGCCGAAGCCGAAGGCATCCAGATCCAGACCCTGATGGTCGACGACGACGTCGCGGTGTCCGACTCGACGTTCACGATCGGCCGGCGTGGCGTGGCCGGCAACTTCTTCGTCATCAAGGTCGTCGGCGCAGCAGCCGAGGCCGGGGCCGACATCGACGAGCTGGTGCGCCTCGGCAACAAGGTCAACTCTGTCACCCGGACCATGGGCATGGCGCTGACGTCCTGCACACCCCCGGCGAAGGGCTCACCGCTGTTCGAACTCGGCGCCGACGAGATGGAGATCGGCGTCGGCATCCACGGCGAACCTGGCCGCCGCCGCGAGAAGCTGGCCAACGCCGACACGATCATCGACGAGCTGCTCGACGCCGTCGTGTCCGACCTGCCCTACGAGCGCGGCGACGACGTCGCCCTCATGATCAACGGCCTGGGCGGTACGCCGATCGGGGAGCTGTACCTGCTCTACGGCCGCGCCCACGAACAGCTCCAGGCGCGCGGCATCAACGTCCGGCGCAACTATGTCGGTGAGTACTGCACGTCCCTGGACATGGCCGGTGCCTCGCTCACCCTTGTCAAGCTCGACGACGAGATCGTGCGCGGGCTGACCGCTCCCGCCGAGGTCGCCATCCGGACCTTCTGACCGGCGCGGGGCGTCGTTCAGCCGCCGGTGTACTCCGGATCGTCTGGCCCTTCCGCCGGTTCGATCGGGTGCGGGGTGCGTCCGCGCTGCTCGCGAATCTCGGCTTCGTCGTCCTCGCGGACGATCTCCGGCTCTTCTGGGGTCTGGCTCATCGCGGCCTCCTCGCTCGGGCAACGCAGACGTACCCCTGACCTGCGATTTTCAGTCATCGCCGGCCGGTCGACGGCGCGGTGGTAAAAGCCCATGCCGCTCGACGGCGGGCAGTGTACGGCCGCCGACCGACACTCCTGGGAAGTGACCGGCGTCACGATTGCGAGGTCGGGGATCGGGTATGGGCCGGAAGACTCCGCGGCCCCGCGTCGTGCCGCGGCGGCCATGGCAGGGTGGGATGGACGACCTGTCGCAACGCTTCCCGGCACTGCGCGGCTACACCCCGCTCCAGCGCGAGGCGACCGAATTCGACCTCGGCCAGATCGTCGAGTTCCTGTGCGCGGGGCTGTTCGTCGACGACCCCGAGCTGTTCACGACGTTCCTGGACTGGCTGCGCGTCGTGCTGGCCACCCGCGGCGTCCCGGCATCGACCGTGGACCTCGTGCTCGACGTGTACGAGCAGCAGCTCTACGACTTTCCCAGGGCCGGGGCGCACCTGGCGGCGGGGCGCGGACGCCAGGCGCTCGCGGCTTCGCCGGCCGGCGGTGAAGGCAGGGGATAGTCTGGTCCGGTGAGTGATGATCTAGGGCCGACTCACCGCCTGGCGACCTACGGAAGCCTCGCGCCGGGCCAGCCGAACCATCATCACCTGCACGGCCTTGACGGCCGCTGGTTCCCGGGTCACGTGCACGGCCGGCTCGTGGACGCCGGATGGGGCAGCGCCCTCGGGTTCCCCGGGCTTGCCGTCGACCCCGACGGCGGGCGCGTCGGTGTCCATGTGTTCGAGTCCCGCGACCTGCCCGCTCATTGGACGAGGCTGGACGAATTCGAAGGTCCGCAGTACGAGCGAGTCGTCGCCCCAGTGCACACGCCGGGCGGACCGGTCGACGCGTGCATCTACGTGGTGAAGGCCTCACCAGCCGGGACGTGAGATCCGGCCGCGAAGGGGCGCGGCTGCCGCCGCGCAGGACGCCCGTGGCTCAGCGGGCCGGCGGAGATCGCGGACATGGTTCGTAGGTTTGCTCGCCCGCCTGATCGGTGAGTTGGTAGGTGTCACCGGCCGGTCCGGTTCGGTGACCTCTGCCACGGAAGGACCCTGTCATGGCGAAGTTTTTGACCATCGGATACGGCGACGAGGCCGGATACGACCGTACCGCTGCGGAGCTGCGCGCTCGGGCGCATGCCCACGATGCCCGGCTGCGGGACGCCGGTGCCGAGTCGGGGATCGCCGGCTCGCCTGTGCAGGTGAGAAATCATGACGCCGCCGGGGTGGTGGTCGAGAAGGGCCCGTTCATGTCGGCCTCGCTTCCGGTGGCCGGGTTCGCCCTCATCGAGGCTGCCTCGATCGAGGAGGCGATCGAAGCCGTGTCCGCGACTCCGTGCGCGATCGCGCACGGAGTCGTCGAGGTGTGGCCGTTGGACGAGTCGGCGTAGGCCGCCGCTAACGACTGGTGGTGATCACGACACCCGGCGTCGCCCAGGGCGCGAGCACGTCCACGACCTGCCGGACCACGCCGTCCGGCCTCAGGTGGACGTGAAGCCGTCCGTCGGCTCGCCGCATCGGCTCGCTGGCCTGGAGAAGCAGCCGCCAGGCACGGCAGCTGATGAAGTCGAGCCCGGTCAGATCCAGGTGCACGTCACGGGTCCCGGCGGTGATGGCGTCGGCGAGTGCCGCGACCACCAGGTGCTCGTTGGACAGATCCGCCTCGCCGCGCACGCGTACGGTCCCTGTCGTGACGGTGACTTCCAGCGGCGCGGCCGGCGGTGTCGACCGGCGCTCGTGTTCGGCATCGATGTACACGGCTCCCCTCCCGGCGAACCGTCGACCCCCGGGAAGGCGGATGGGTCCCGCTTCAGGGCTGCTGCGGCGGGGCTGCCAGCCGGCTCTGCAGGATCGCGATCATGGCGTTGGCGGCGGCCAGCCGATACTCCAGGTCGACGATGCGCACGACGGCGTCGAGTCGCAGGCCTTCGTCGGCCAGGACCCGCGCGCGATCGGCGCGTTCGAGGTCGTCGCGGCTGTAGCGGCGGTGACCGCCACCGGAGCGGTGGGAGGCGAACAGGCCTGCGGTCTCCACGGCGCGCAGGAACGCGGGAGTCACGCCGATCGCCTCCGCCGCCGTGCCCATCGCGTAGGCGGGGAAGTCGGCGTCACCCAGTGCCGCCGCGAGCCGCTTCGGTGTCTGCTCGGCCACAGTCGCCTCCATGGTGGGTCCGGTGCCCGGGTCGGCGCGCCAGGTCGGCGCCGCCCGGGCTCGCGGACCGGGTTGATCAGGTGTGCGCGCCCGCGCTCACCTGGCGGCGTTCGGTACGGCTGTCGCCACCCTCGACGGTGATCATCCGCTGGCCGGCGGTGGTGCCGAGGGTCTTCTGGTCCCCGTGGGAGACCTCGATGCGGCGCGGCTTGGCGCGCTCGGCCACGGGGATCGTCAGGGTAAGCACCCCGTCGCGGTATTCGGCGCTGATCGCCTCGACGTCGAGGCCGTCGCCCAGCACGAGCTGGCGGCTGTAGCTGCCGGAGGGCAGCTCCGAAACGAGGTAGGCGGCGTCCTCGGGGTCGCGGCGGCGGCGCTCACCGCGCACGGTCAGAGTGTTGTTCTCCGCGGACACGTCGAGGCTGTCGACGTCGATGCCGGGCATGTCGAACCGTACGACGAACGTGTCGCCGGTGCGCAGGCAGTCCATCGGCATCAGCGCGGGCGTGCGGGCCGCGCCGAACACCTCACCGGCGAGCCGGTCGAGGTCGCGGAACGGATCGAACCGCATGATCATGATCAACACACCTCCGTAAGGATATCGGCCGCAAGTTGTCTCTTGCGCGCTCAGCAGAAATTCTATACCTGCCACGTTAGATTTCAAGCCTCAACCAATAAAGACTTCCCGGCTCGGTCAAGCTCCACCAACCGGCTCGGCGACCGGCATGCCAGTGCCCCCGGAGCAACTGCCGACCCCATACGGCGTGCCGCTCGCAGGCCTGGTGCGCACCTGTCCATCCGGGAAGGTCAGGCTCAGGTCAGGCGCTCCGTACGGCAGGAATCTTCTCGCCCCGCACAGCCGCGTATCGTGCCAGCGGCACCGCTCGCGCTCACACCGGCGACGGCTCCCGCGCGGCGCGGACCATGCGGATCTCCCGCACCCCGTCTTCGACCAGGGCCGTCCCGTCGGCGACGAAGCCGTGCCTGCGGTAGAACGCCTGCGCGCGAGGATTCGGATCGGCGACCCACAGCGCCGCCGACTCTGCCGGGTCGATCACCGCCCGCAACAGTGCCGGCCCGACACCCGTGCCGTGGTCGGCTGCGTACACGTAAAGCACATACAGCTGCCTCTGCCACCCTGCCGCAACGTCCAGCGGCGGGCCTGACATCGCGATCCCGATCAACCCGCCGTCCCGCTCGGCCACAGCCGACCGGTTCCCGCGGTACCGCTCATCGGTCAACGCGGCAGTCCAAAACCGCTCCCGAAGAGTCGGGAAACCCGGATCATCAAGGACCGCATCCGACATGAGTCCCCGATACGTCTCCTGCCAGCACCGCACATGCACGCGCGCCATCTGGGCGACGTCCTCGACCTGGGCCGGCCGGACAGTCGGTGGGGAACCCATCGCCGCATCGTAGGCCGCGCCCGGATGGCCGTCGAACCGGATTCGCGGCGACCGCAAGGCCGCGGGACTGTCTAAATCCGGATCCTGGCCTGCTCGATGTGGTGCACGATCGCGTGAGCACCGTGCGCGCCGGCGATGGCGTCCGCCTCGTCGAGAATCGCCAGCGCGTCCGTGCGGCGGTCCTGCGCGGCGGCGATGTAGGCCAGCCCGATCATGTTGGAAGCCACGCCCGGCAGCGCCCCCACCTCGCGCCGCAGCCGGGACGACTCCTCCAGCCGCTCGCGCGCCTCGTCCAGCCGGCCGGCCGCGTGCGCCGCGATGCCCAGGTGCCGCAGCGCCTCCGCCCGGGTCGGCGTGTCGCCGGTCTGCGCCGCCAGCCGGCCGGCCCGCTCGAGGTACGGCACCGCGGTCTCGTCGTCACGCCGGATGAACTGGTGGACGCAACCGATCCAGAACAACGCCTCGGCCTCGCCCCGCAGGTCGCCCAGTGCCCGGTACAGCTCGAACGCGCGCTCGAACAACGGCAGTTCCGCCGGATCCTCGGCGGCGTCGACGGCCGCGCTCTGGAACCGCGCATGCAGGATCAGCCCACGCGCCAACGCGGTATCGGCCTCGACCGCGTCCAGGCCCCGTTCGGCCTCGCCCAGCGCGCCGGTATCGCCTCCGAACACCGCCCGCGCATAGACCTCTCTGGCCCGTTCGATCCGATCGTCGATGCTCATTCCCGCCCCCGCTTCGATTCCCCACTACCTGTGGAATCCGGCAGTCTAATCGGGACAGTGTGTCGTCGTCTGTATCAGTCGCGACAGCAGCCGCCTCTTCCGGTCTGCCGGCATCTTGCAGGCATTCGCTCCTGCCGGCTCGGTCAGCCCTGGCCGAGCCGGTCCAACTCCTCGAAGATCGTCAACTGCAGTCCGGCCGGGCCCTCCAGGCGGGCGTTGAGCGAATCCCACGGTGTGCGCACCGGCTCCGCGATCACCTGCGCCCCGTTCCCGGCCAGCACGGCGGTTACGGCGGTGGCGTCGTCGACCTGCAACGCGACCCGGATGTGCCCGGCCACCCGGCGGCCCACCTCGACCTCGTCGACGTACGCGGCATGCGGCGGGTCGGCCAGCTCCAGAGTCGCACGCCCCGCGTCCAGGATGGTGACCCGCCCACCCGGAGACGAGAACGCGCCCAACTCGCCCATGCCGAGCACGTCGCGGTAGAACCGCAGCGCCTCGTCGTAGTCGGGTGCCGTGACGACCAGTCGCAACTCGCGGACCACAGGTGACCTCCCTTGTTCGTGACTGTCCATGGCAACCCGGCAAGCGGTGAGCTTATGCCGCGACCGGCGTCGAATCTGCTCGCCGGACGGCGTCGCGGCGTTTACCGTGCCGCCATGGAGATCCGCGACTGCACCGCCGAGGACATCGACCGTCTGGAGGAGTGGCAGCCCACGGGGCGCGACCGCGCGCACGGCACCCGCTTCGCCCGGCATGCCGCCGGGACCAGCTCGTTCCTGGTGGCCTGGTCGGCCGACAGCCCACTCGGCTCCTGCGAGGTGTTGTGGAACGGCCCCAAGGAACCCGCCGTACAGGCCGCGTTCGACTGCCCTGAGATCAACGGTCTGCAGGTATGGCCGCCGAGCCGCCAGGGCCGCGGCATCGGCACGGCGCTGGTCGCCGAGGCGGAGGACCGGGCCCGCCGCCGCGGCGTCGTGCTGATCGGTCTCGGCGTCGCCGATGACAACCCGCGGGCCGCAGCCCTCTACCTTCGGCTGGGCTACGCGGTCACCGACTGCCGCTATGTGGATCGCTGGCACTACCTGGACGACGCCGGCGTCCGCCACGACCAGGCCGATCCCTGCGTGTGGCTGGTCAAGCCGCTGTAGTCCACCGCTGCCTCTTGTCCGACCAGGTCGGGCCATGTGAGGTGACCGCGATCGGCGCGTCTAGCACCTCGCCGACGTCGCCGAGTCGGGTGTAGACCGGCGTGGCGGTGTTCAGCATCTGGGTGAGCTTCTCCTGGTACGCGAGGTCGCCGCGCTCGCCGGGCACGATCCGGTCCAGTTGCCCGTACGACAGGCACACCTTCAGTTCGTGGCGTTCGGCCGCGTCCTGGTGGGTGACGGCGAGGGCGTCGACGCCACCGCAGACCTCGACGGCGTAGCGGTGGGCGACGGCGTCGAAGTGGCCCGCCCGCCACGCGCCCTGCCACGGCCCGTGGCCGTTGTGCCGTTCCGGCAGCGCCGCCGTGAGCCGCGCGTCCTCGGTGACCAGAGGCCCGGCGCCGTGGCGGGTCGTGTAGGTGCGCACGACCCCGAGGCGCGTCGCGTCGTCGTCGCCGTTTTCGGCCAGCAGCGTCTCGGCGTTGTCGAAGGTGGTCGTGGACCAGGTGGTGTACGGGTGCCAGCCGCGCCACTCGTCCAGCAGTACACCCTGGCCTCCTTCGAAGACGCACGGGCCGGACAGCGCCTGCCGCGACGACGGCACCAGCCGGACCGCGGCCCCGAACCACCGGAACGCCTCGGCGACGGCGGCGACCGGCGGCGCGTCGAGGGGGCCGAGTTCGGCGGTCAACGCGTCCCGGACCGCGCCGAGCTTGCGCACCAGCGCGGCCGGGGATCCGGTGTCGCCGGCGCGGACGGCCAGGTCGGGGTGGGCCAGCGCGAACGCGGCGGTCTCGCCGACGCCCATGCCGCAGGACCCGTGCCGGTCGTCGCCGCGTGCGGCCTCCCTGGCCCGGTTGGCGGCCCGGTGCCACGGTGTCGTCAGCAGTGCCTCGCGGTCGACGGTGAGCAGCTCGAACGGTGCCGCCACGCCCAGCTCGGCCAGGTGTGCGGCTTCGGCGGCCAGGGCGAGGGGGTCGACCATCATGAACCGGGACAGGTGGGTCCGGACCCCGTGCAGGGTGCCGGACCCGAACTGGGCGAAGGTGTGGTGACGCCCGTCGGGCGTCACCACGTTGTGGGCGGCCTGCGCGCCCCCGTTGAACCGGATCACGGTGCTCACCGGCCGGGTCGCGCAGAGCCAGTCCACGATGGTGCCCTTGCCGGCGTCGCCGTAGCCGAGGTCGACGACGATGACGTGGCGGGGCGTGTTCACAGCCGGGTCACCGGCGCGGTCCGGCCGCCGAAACCGGCGGGCAGCGCCGAGCGCACCAGTGCGCCGCGGGTGCTGCCGAGCGGGGCGAGCGCCTTGCCGACGCTCGGGCCGGCCGCCGACCCGGCATCGGCGAGGTCGGTCAGTCCGGAGTCCAGGTCGGTGGTGTCCTCGCCGAGTCCGACGGTGAGGGCGATGGTCTCGCAGACGGCGTCGAGGTCGTCGAGTTCGATGACGTTCTGGCCGAGCAGTTTGCGCCAGAAGCCGAGGATCTCGGCGTCGCCGGTGTAGCTGGCCTGCGCGGGCATGATGAAGTACACGTCGTAGCTGCGGCGCAGTTCGGCGACGATCGCCTCGGTGCTGATCGGTTCGGCGATCGGGTCGCCGATGACGCGGCGCACCTCGTCGGGCTTGACCTTCTGGTACGCCATCTCGTCGCCGATGATGAACAGGTATCCGCGGCGGCCGCGGGCGACGGCGTCGAGGTCGGTGTGCCGGGCCATGAAGTACATGGCCAGCTCGTAGGACTCCCTGCGCTGGCCGCCTCCGCCGCCTTCGAGCAGGATCCGGCCGAGGTCGTCGTCGGTGCGGTTGTCGGACTCGAACTGCCCGATCTGCAGCGGCGCCCGGTCGCAGGTGGCGTCACCGATCGCGCCGAACAGGATCTGCGGGTCGGTGCAGTAGCCCTTGCGGATCAGCAGACCGAACAGTTCCGGCAGTTTCGTCTGCAGCACGCGCGGCACGGAGCCCATCGACCCGGTGACGTCGAACAGGATCGCGATCGGCGTCGACCGCGGGTGCTGGTCGCTGTCGCGGCTTTCGCGGACCCTGACGCCGTGCGGGTCGAGGGCGTCGTGCACGGTGCGCGCGCCGGAGTCGCTGTAGGCGAAGGCGCTCGTGCCGGTCGCCGCGCGGTAGCCGGCGGCGGCGGCGTAGACGTCGGTGGACCATCGTCCGCTTCCCATGAGCTGCTCCTTAGAGGGTGAAGGGCCGGAAGGTGCGGGGCCCGTAGAGCGCCGCGAGCAGCTCGTCGAGTTCGGCGAGCAGCCGCCACGCGTCGTGCGGGCGCGCTTTCGGGTCGGGCAGGGTGCAGCCGCGGGCGAACCGGGCCAGGGCCGGAGGTGTCCGCTCGCCCATGAGCCAGGTCATGCACCGGGTGGCGAGGTGGATGTCGGTCGCCTCGCTCGCGGGGCGCTTGCCGACCACCTCCGGCGGGTAGAGGTCGAGGTACTCGGCGGCCAGCGCGGGCACCGTCTGGCCGGGTTCGGTGACGCTGTAGCACCAGTCGACCAGCACGAGGCCGTGCTCGTCCGGGTGGATCAGCACGTGGTCGGGGACGACCGCGCCGTGGACGACACCGGCGCGGTGGGCGTAGCCGACGGCGACGAGCAGCCGCCGCCACATCCAGGCCGCGTCGCGCGGGTCGACGCCGTCGGGGTAGGACTGCTTCACCCGGGCGAGGTTCACGAAGCCGTCCTGGTGGGCGAGGATCGAGGCGGCGCGCTGCGTGCCGCCGTCGGGGTCGCGGTGGGTGAACGATTCGATCAGCTCCGGGGCGTACCCGCGGTGGCGTGCCTCGCCGTGACTGCGCAGCCGGGTCAGGGCGCGTGCCTCCCGGCCCATCAGGTCGCTGTCGGCCGGGTGCCGGGGCAGCTTCAGCAGTGCCGTGCCGCCGTCGACGGTGTACAGGTCGGCGATGTCGCCCGCGTACGCCAGTGGCCCGACGCGGTAGGAGCCGCGGCGGGTGGCCATGGTCGTGCCGTCGCGGTGCGCGGCCCACAGGCCCGCCAGGCGGGCGAACGCGTGCGTCGCGGTCGCGGTCGAGCCGGCCGGCGCGGCGTCCGGGTGCAGGATCTTGGCGAGCGTCCGGTACGCGTGCCCGCCGTCGCCGCCGGTGAACAGGTCGGCGGGGGAGCGAGCCGCCAGCACGCGGGTGACCGCGTCGTCGAAGCCGCTCATCGCCGTTCCTCTGCCGACGGTCGCAGCAGCGCCGGGTGCAGGATGCGGGCGTCGCCCGCCCGGAAGAGCTTTGCCCGGGGGCCGCCGCGCTCGCCGCCGCGCTGGGTCGTCGCGCCGGTGTCCTCGACGAAGCCCGGCACGGACAGCACCTTGCGGTGGAAGTTGCCGGCGTGCGGCTCCTCGCCCCAGACCGCCGTGTAGACGCCGCGCAGCTGCGCGATCGTGAACTCGTCGCCGACGAACGCGGTCGCCAGCGGCGTGTACTCGATTTTGGCGCGGGCGCGTTCGAGTCCGGCGGCCAGGATCGTGTCGTGGTCGAACGCGAGGCCGGTCGCGGCGGCGACCGGGACCCAGCGGGCGGCGGCGGCGTCACCGCCGACGGTCGGTTCGGGCAGGCGCGGCGCGAAGGCCAGATAGGCGACCGACATCACCCGCATGCGCGGGTCGCGGCCCGGGTCGCCGAACGTGGCGAGCTGTTCCAGGTGTACGCGGGGGAGGATGCCGGTCTCCTCGGCGAGTTCGCGCAGTGCCGCCTCGTCGAGGGTCTCCTCGCGGACGAAGCCTCCCGGCAGGGCGAGGCGGCCAGTGTAGGGCTGCTCGCCGCGCTCGACCAGCAGCACGTGCAGCACGCCGTCGCGGATGGTCAGCGTGACGACGTCGACGGTGACCGCGACCGCCGGGTAGGCCCGCGGGTCGTAGCCGTCGAGGAATTCGCGCTCGGAGACCATCGCATGTCCTTCTCGAATCGAGATTAACTCTAACTGAGAAGAACTGTAGAGCCGGGTCCGTCCACTGTCAACGCCAGGACGTCAGCTATCGGCAGCGGCCGACGTGCACATCAAGCCGTTGCCCGCGCGGGTCGGTATCGCAGAGCGGCCGCCCCAGACCGGAACTCGTGGCGATCCACGAGTTCGAGCTGGATGCGCTCGCGCAGACCGGCGAGCAGCGTCGGCCCGTGTCCAGCAAGGACCGGCTGCACCACGAACACGTACTCGTCGATCAGTCCCAGATCCGCCAACGCCAGGGGAAGCGTCACGCCACCGACGAACAGGCCTTCGCCCGGCTCCTGCTTGAGTCGCTGAACCGCCTGCCCCAAGTCGCCTCGCAGCAGCTCGGCATTCCAATCGACCCCGCTCGCCTTGCTCGACACGACGTACTTCTTCGCCTGGTCGATGGCCTCGGCGAACGGGACCTGCCACGCACCCATCCAGTCGGGCCAGGTGCCCGTGGCCGGCCGCCGCCACGCCGATTCCATCATCTCGTAGGTCACCCGGCCGAACAGCAGGGCATCGGCTCGTGCCATCTCCGCGGTCCAGAAGCGCATCGACTCCTCGTCGGGGGCGAGCCCTGCCTCGTGATGGCAGCAGCCGTCGAGCGTGACGTTGATCGAGTATCGAAGCGTTCTCATCTCGTGGCTCTCCCTCGATGCGCGCAGCGCGTTTCGCCGGACCGTCCTCAGGCTACTGTCGGCACCGGCTCTGATCGTCGACGCGCGGCCCGCCCGGCCGCGCCTCGTTCGGCTGGACGCCTAGACGGGCTGTGGGGTGGGCGCTGCCGCGACGGCACCGGCCGCGCGAGTCTCGTGCATCATCAGCAGGCCGTTGACCGCCATGAGCGTCGCGGTCAGGCCGTGGACGCCGAGCGCGGTGGCCGCTGAGCCGTGGTGGGCCAGCACGTTGGCCATGTCGCCGTACGCGGCGACGCCGCCGCCCCGCGGGCCGCGCTGATGGATAGCGTCACTGATTACCTGCGTTTGCCTGAGGAAATCAGGCGTTTCGGGCGGTGGCGTGACCGTGTCGTTCGGGGTGACGACCTTGCGCTGTACGACGGAGAAGTAGATCTCCACCTGGTTCAGCCAGCTGGCGTGCAGCGGGGTATGCACGATCGCGGCAGTGGGCCACGCGGCGGCCATGCGGTCGGCGGACGCCTGCCCGCGGTGGGAGGAGCCGTTGTCGACGATCCAGAACACCCTGCGTGCCGAGGCGTAGGGTTCGCGGGTCATGACCTGCTCGACCAGCCGCGCGAACGGGGCCAGGCCGGTTGTGGGCTCGCAGCGGCCGTAGACCTTCCTGCGGTGCACGTCCAACGCGGCCAGGTAGGCCAGCGCTTCGCCGCGGTCGTACTCGTGCTCGACGCGCATCAGCCGAGACCAGCCCGGTGGCAGGGTCGGATGACAACGGCAACGGGCCTGGATCGACGTCTTTTCATCTGCGCTGATCACGAACTCGTCGTCGCTCAACTGCCTGTTCTGCCATGTCCGGGCATACAGGTCGAGCACGGCCCCGGCCTTGGCGGCGAAGTCCGGATCGCGCGGGAAGATCCAGGACCGGTACCGCCAGGGCTTGATCGCATCCGCGGCCAGCCAACGGGCGAACGTCGAAGCGGAGATGTCGGCGACGATCCCGGCAGTGACCGCCTCATCGGCCAACTCGTCGGCGCTCCAGCGTGACAGCGGCACCCCGTGATCGGCCGGAAGCTCACACGCTAGCGCTTTGACCTGCGCCTGCTGCACCGGGGTGAACTTGGACGGTCGGCCGGGCCGGTCTGCGTCGGCCAGTCCCCGCAACCGCAGCGCCCAGAACCGTCGCCGCCACTTGCGCACCGTGCCCACGTGCACCGCCTGACGCGCGGCGATCGCCGTGTTCGTCGCGCCGCCCGCGGCGGCCAGCACGATCCGCGCCCGCACCACCAGCCGATGCGCGCTGGTGGGCCTTCGAGCCAACGCCACCAGGGCGGCATGTTCCTCAGAATCCAGGACGATCGGGTACGGGCTCGTCGGGGGCATCGACATGTTCTGCCACTGCGCGCACACCGCCGCGCCCCACCGACACGCCGCACCAGGAGCGGCACTATGACAGCCGTGGCCAAAACACCGCCGCCATCAGGTGTCGTATTCGCCGCTGTCCCACGGCTCGGAAAAGGCCATGTAGTCGCCCGGCTCCATAGTTACTTGCCAGGTGTCATCCTCGTCTTCGGGCTCCTGAGGGATGAGGCCGAACTCCACCCCGAAACGCTCGACACAGAACGGTGCCACCTCGATCCGCTCGAAGCTGACTTCGCCCAGGCCAGCCAGCCGCGCATCGTAAACCCTGCGCCGGGCGGTCTCGTCCATGGTGTCCCGACTGCCGAACTCGTCGACCTGCGCTTCAAGCAGGCCACCGGCCGTGTCGAAGAGATACAGCGCAACGAACTCATTGCCCTCAGGCCCTGGCACGAAGGGCGTCGTGAGCAGAAACTGCCGACCGTCCGAGGTCCTACCGACGTGCTCGGCGTGGTAGTCGTCATGATCTATCGCGATGATCTTCGGTGCGTGGGGGCGCATCTGCACACCGTAGCGATCAGAGGCGGCGGATCGGAGCCTGGAAAGCGGGCTTCGAGGGCCATACAGCCTTCATACTATGAGCTGATCCAGGACGATCGGGTACGGGCCCGTCGGGGGCATCGACATGTTCTGCCACCCCGCACACCGCCGCGCCTCACCGACACGCCGCACCGGGTGCGGCACTATGGCAGCCGTGGCCAAAACCCCGCCCGAGTCGACCAAGATCTCACTGCACAACCGGTTGGCCGAACACGCCCGCACCCACTGGCCAGCCCTGACCACCGTCGACGTGCGCTACCACGGCGTGTTCGCCTACGTCGGCGGCCGTCTCGGTGACGGCACCACCCCGCCGCTGGTCAGGCTGCGTTACGGCGGCTACGCCAACATGTGGGGCTTCGCGATCTACCTCGCCGGCAAGGACGGCTACGAAGACTCGTACCTGCCCAGCGGCCACACCGCCGGCACGGCCGAAGAAGCACTCGACTGCGCCTGCGGTCTCTACCTCGACAACTCGGTCACCTAACGACCCCCGACGAATTAACGCCGAGCAGCACTAAGGCAGGTCGATCAGGGCCACGGTCGTCGCGCCCTGCGGCTGCAGCACCGTGTCCGTCGCGCGGTCCACGAGCGCGGAGTCCGGTGTGTGCATAGGGTGCCCGTGCACGGTCGCGGATCCGCGTACCACGACGATCGCGGCCGGGCCGGTGACGGTCAGCGGTTCGGTGACGTCGATGACGCGGACCGATCCCCGATCGCCTGCCCGCACGATGAGGTTGAGGTCGGTGATCGGCCCACCCGGCAGCGAGCAGCTGGTCTGGGCGCCGCCGTCGAACTCGAACGGCTCCAGCGGTCCGACGTCGTGCCCGGCGCCGTCAACGGTCAAGCGCATGCCCGCGCCGGTGAGGACCGTGATCACGCGCCGGTAGCCCGGGAAGGCCGAGAACGGTCCGTCCACGACGACGTCGGCGATGCTCAGCCGCCACCGGAACTCTTCGGCGCCAGCGGGTTGGACGAAGATCTCCCGAGTGATTCCGCCGCCGTTGCGCCACGCGACGGCGATACGGTCGACGGCCGGCAGCAGCGTCACGCCCATGACGCGCAGCCTATGCCCTTTGGCGCGCGAATGCGGCGAATCGCATCGGTGTTCAGCCGCGGATATGCTCGTGTTGCAGCAGACGCTTTCCGGGCGCTCCGGGCGACATTCTTCACCATCGACGGAGCAGCATGGTCATCGCCAGCGACAACGCCGCCAAGCTCGCGGTGCTCATCGACGCCGACAACGCCCAAGCGGCGATCGTCGAGGCGTTGCTGGCCGAGGTTGCCAAATACGGCACCGCGCACGTCAAGCGTGCTTATGGGGATTGGACCGGCACGAGCCTGAAGGGCTGGAAGGATCAACTGCTCGCTCAGTCGATCCAGCCGATCCAGCAGTTCGCCTATACCAACGGCAAGAACGCCACCGACGCCGCGATGATCATCGACGCGATGGATCTGCTGTACACGGGTCGACTGGACGGATTCTGCATCATTTCCAGCGACAGCGACTTCACTCGCCTGGCCGCGCGTATCCGCGAATCCGGCCTGACCGTGTACGGCTTCGGCGAGCGCAAGACGCCGAAGCCGTTCGTGGCGGCCTGCGACAAGTTCATTTACACCGAGAATCTCACCTACCCGCGGATTCCGGCCGTCCGAGCCGAGGTGTTGCTGAAATCCCGTCCGGTGGCTCCGACGATGCTGCTCACGGACGACACGGTGCTGACGGACCAACTGCGCAACGCGATCGAAGCAGCCTCCGACGACGACGGCTGGGCTGACCTCGCCAACGTCGGCCACATCATCACCAAGCAACGCCCGGACTTCGACTCACGTAACTACGGCTACGCCAAACTCAGTGCTCTGATGGCTGCCACGGACCTGTTCGAACTGGATCGCCGCCATCCGGGCGAAGGGAAGCCTGCGGTTGTCTACGCTCGGGACAAGCAGCGCAGACCTGCCGTCTAGCGCTCTGACCGGATCACCGCCTCGGGCGGCGGCCGTCGCCGGCAAGCGCTTCGGCGAGCTCGGCGCGCAACTGGTTACGGCTACGCACCAGAATCCGCCCGAGCATGTTCTTGCCCTTCCCGGTCCTGCCCCGACCCCAGTAGTGATCGGTCGTGGTGTCTTCGACGATCTCTTCGTCACCGGTGGACAACAGAATGTCCCGGATATCGGCATGGGCGTGGAACTTGGCTGCCACCGCGCGGCGCATCACGTCGTCTTTGACCCGCTCCCAGTCCCTGCGCAGCGGTTCGGACGAGTTGCGGCCCAGCTCCGCTGCCCGCAGTGGCGTACGCGCACGCCGGATGAGATCCGCATGGCGGGTGCCAGGGAATTTCTGTGCCTGGAAGTAGTGCTCCGAGGTCGGCCACCAGACCCCGTCGAGGTGGAAGCCGTGATCGGAGAAGTTCGAGAAGCATCCATAGGGCGCTTCACCAGCGCCATAGAAGTAGATCGTCATCGGAACCTCACGGGTGTTACGGAACTCGCACCGTGTCAGGCATGCCCAGCCTCCGCAACCAGTTTCTTTGCCGGGTCGGCGTCTTCGGCGCACTTTCGCGCTGGCGGGCGCTGGTATGCGAGGTCGGGCGGGCGAGCCGTCGGTCGGCCTCTGGCCCGTCTTGGGTCGGGGCCTACCGGAACGGGGACGATGTCGGCCCGGGTCACCGTGCCCGTAAGGCCCGGTCGGGCGGCCATACGAGATGGATGGCTATGTGCAGCGGGGCAACCGTTCACCGGCGCGCCACCCGCGCTTCCGTAGGCCCGCCTACGTTGCTGGTGGGAAGAGCTACGGGCAACCCCCGCTCCACCGGCCACCGACCTAGGAGAGCCACATGATCACGCATGCCCCCAGCAGTCCGGCGACTCGCGTGCGCGCCCTGATCAGCGACGACAATCTGCTGGTCAGGCTGGGCATACGTGCGGTGCTGGAGGGCAGCGACATGATCTCGGTGATCGGGGAGGCGGGCGACCGGACCGAGACGGTCAGCCGGGCCAGGAGCCTGTCGCCGGATGTCATCGTGGCGGGCCACGGCGCGCTGGCCGCCGACGATTCCGCGCCCCCGCTGCCGGACCAGGCTCTGGTGCTGGTCGTGTCGCACAGCGAGGAGCGGCACCTGGTCGAGCACGCGTTCCGCAACGGCGCGACCAGCTACCTGATCCACGGGCAGTTCGCCGCGGCCGACCTGGTGGCCGCGGTGGTCGCCACGGCGGACCGGCGGCCGTACCTGTCGCCCGGCGCGGTCGCGGCGATGGTCGAGTCGTTCCGCACCCAGTCCGTTCCGGAGCCGGAGCCGACGCCGGAGCCCGAACCGGAGCCGAGTCCCCGGGCCCGGGTGTCGCGGCGCGAGGCGGAGCTGATGGAGCACATCGTCTGCGGTCGCACCAACCGGGAGATCGCGGCCCGGCTCTACGTCACCGAGAAGACGGTCAAGAACCACATCAACCACATCTACACGAAGCTCGGGGCCCGTAGCCGCGCCGAGGTGATCGCCATCTGGCTCGGTCTGGCCGACCGGACGGCCGCGCCGCGCTGACCCGTACGCCGGGGCTCACGATGAGAGCAGTGCCGCGGTCGCCCGGTGCAAGGCGGCCCCGTCGACGTGGGGGTGCCGGAAGCGGTTCGCGCGGATCCAGGCCGTGAGCTCGGGGTCGGGTGCGAGCCGGTGCCGGTCCAGGTAGTACGCGGTCGCTTCGGTCCAGATCCAGCGGCCGTCGGTGCGGAACGTCATCGGGACCACGTCGCCTTGCCGGGGGTCGAAGGCGTCGGCCATCAGCGCTCCGGTTGCCAGCAGGGGGACGCCGCCGGTCAGGTAGGCGAGCAGCCTGGCGCGTTCGGCGTCGTCGGGCACGAGGGGATGTGCCGGGTCGAAGTAGGGCCCGGTGGCCGGGCCGGTGCCGTCGTATACGCGGGCGAGGGTGATCGGTTCGGCCGGGCTCGCCGCCCAGAGCAGTGCGCCGTAGGCCCTGGCGTGGCGCTGGAACGGGGGCAGGGACATGCCGTCGGTATAGGACTCCACCAGCGGATCGGGCTCCCCGGCGGCCGCGAGTGCCTGCTGCATGGCCAGGGTGACCTGGGGCAGCGCCGTCGGCGGCCCGGCGCTCACCTCGACGACGTACATCCGTTTGGGCCCGGCCCACGGTGTGGCTGCCGTGGGGTAGCGCCACACCCGCCACAGCCCGGCGGTCCGGGGCAGTGACGCGGCTGTGGCCGACGCGGTGAGGTCCAGGGTGTCGAGTTCGCGGATCTCGTCGTGCGGGTCGCCGGGGACGGTGAGGTCCAATGTCTGCGGCACCTGGTCGCCGTGTGCGGTGAGCAGCTTCGGGCTGACCGGGGCGAGCCCGTACGGCGGTGGCACGTCGTCGTGCACGGGGTCGGCCGCAGTGGTCCCGAGCAGCGCGGCGGCGTCGGCGGGCAACGCCGGTTCCATTGCCGAGACCCAGGTGCCGACCTGCTGGGCGAGTTCGTCGTGCCGTTCGTGGGCGAGCAGTTCGCGGGCCTGGACCAGGAGCCCGTCGGGGATGTGGCCGGACAGCAGCAGCAGTAGGCGGTGCCAGGACGCCGGGTCGGCTGGGGTGGTCAAGGCTGTCTCCGTTCGGTGCTCAGCGGGCCAGTGCGGCCAGTAGCCGGTCCAGGTCGGTCAGGGCCCGCTGCCAGGCGGTCAGTGCCGCGCGGCGACGGTCGTCGCGGTGGCGTCCGGCGGCGCCGGTGAACTCGCGTTGCGCCTGTTCGAGCCGGCGGGTGAGTTCGGCGAGGGTGCGGCGGGCCTGATCGAGGGTGCCCAGCGTGGTGGTGAGCGCCGGGGCGGGCAGCGCGCCGACCAGCGCTCGCGCCTGCCGGTCGAGCGACTCGGCGGCCCCGCTCAGGGCGAGGACGGCCCGATTGCGCTGGACGATGGTGCCTGGCATCTGCCCGGTCCAACCGGGCACGGCGCGTACGGCCGGGGTGAGTGCGCCTGCCGCCGTCTCGACGTGTCTGCGTGCGTCGGCCACGGCGTCGAGCGCGGTGTTGACGGCGTCGACGTCGAGGACCGGGGAGGTGAGGGTGTCGTGCAGCTGCTGCCGGGCGGTGTCCCAGCCGGTCAGGCGGCCGGCGAGCTGGTCGGCGACCTCGTTGAGGCGCGTGGTGGTGGTGCCGGCGGCGCTGAGCCGGGAGCCGCCCAGGTTCGCGGCGTCGTAGTCGCGGATGCGATCGCGCAGCCCCTGCAGCGAGGTGCCGACTTCGGTGCGGGCGGTGTCGTGGCCCGGTGCGGCGGTGGTGAACGCGGTTACCTGACCTGTCCAGGCGGCCATGGCCTGGCTGACGATGCCCTGCTGGGCGGTCCGTGCGCCGTCGAGTTCGTCACGGCGGGTGGTCGCCGTGTCGAGGTCGTCCTGGGTGCGCCGGTAGGCGTCGCGGCTGGCGGTGTCGGCGACGCCGAGCAGATTGGCGTGGGCGGTCAGCAGTGCGGCGGCGTCGACGGGAGCGGCGGCTGCCAGGGCGTTGGTGGCCGCAGTGTAGGCGTTGTCGTGGTCGAGCGCGGCGGCGTCGGCGGCGCGGCGCTGGCGGGCCAGGTCGGTGCCGGTCGCCGCGAATCCGTCGGCTTCGGTCTGCGCGGCGGTGGCCTCGGTGATCAGGTCGGTGGCGCGTTGCGGCGGGCGGGTGCCGGGTGGGAGGCCGGTGTTGACCACACGGGTGACCGAACTGACCGCGGCGGTGGCGGCCTGCTGGTATGCGGCCAGGGCGGGCTGGACGCGGACGATGGTGTGCTGGTGGCCGGCCAGGGTACGGCTGTGCTGCCGGGCCGTGTCGCGTAGTGCGGCGAGGGCGTCGACGGCCGCCTGGGCGGTGTCTCGAAGCCGGCGCAGGGGGGCGTTGGCGGGCTGGCCGGGATCGAGTCGTGCCGCGGCGTCGCGGACGGCCTGGAGCTGGGCCGGGGTGGGCTGCGGCGCCAGGGCGGCGACGGCGGTGTCCCAGTCCTGGCGGCGGCGGCGCAGCTCGGTGTTGTAGGCCGCGATCGCGGTGTCGGCGACGGCGCGCGGTGTGGGCTGGGCGGATGCCGGTGGGGTGAGCCAGTCGCGTACGGCCGCGGCTGCCGCGGCGGCGGCGGTGGCGGTCTGTCGGGGTGTCCGCCCGCTGGTCGTTTCGGGGTGGTCGAGGTCGGCGGCGGCGCGGTGGCGGGCGTCGAGGTGGTCGCGGTCGGTCCAGGCCGCGGCGGGGACGAGCGGGTCGGTGCCTGCCGGGGGGTGGGGCCGGTGGACCATCGCCTGCCGGGCCAGGTCCGGGTCCAGGTGGGCCAGCACATGGTTAGCGGCGTCACGCAGGGCCTGGGTGTCGGCCTGCACCCGCAGCACCGGTCCGGCGGGCACGGCCGGGGCGTCGTGCGCGGTGCGGGTGTCCGCGGCGGCGGGGTCGGCGGCGTCGCGGATCCACAGCCCGGAGGCGGTCGCCTCGACCCGGACACCCGGGTGCGCGGCCAGGGTGAACACCCCGGGGCTGTCCGGCACCGGGAGGAGGCCGTGGCCGGGCAGCGCCCACGTGCCGACCGGGCGCACGCCGGCTGGAGTCGTCGTGACCGGGCCGTTCCGGTGGGGCGTGTGGCGGATCTCCTCGACGACGGCCGGCCAGCCGGGGTCGCGCGCCAGGTCGGTTCCGGGCCGGACGGTCACGCCCGTGTTCGGGGCGAGAGCCCGCGCGCCGTTGGCCACGACGACCGGCACGCCGGTCGCGGTCGCCAGGGTCGCCGCCTGCGCGGGGGTATGGCCGTCCGCGCGGATCGCCGGCGGCCGCGCGGTGGGCGGCAGCGCGGTGACGAACGCGGCGGCCTGCGCGTCGGTCACCCCGGCGTCGACGACCAGGACCGCGCCGGAGTCCGAGGGCAGGTCGGTGATGTCGCCGACCGGTGGCCCGGCGCCCGGTGCCAGGTGCAGTTGCCCGTTCACGACCGCCAGGTGGGTGCCGGGGGCGACGGCGACGCCGGTGAGGTCCGCGGGATCGTCGAGGCGTTCGCGCCAGCCGAACATGCCCATCGCGTTCACGTCGCCGGCCCACAGGCGCAGCTGGGCGCCCCAGTCGACGACCACCGACGCCGGTGTCACCGGCAGCTGTCCCTCGACCAGGGGCAGACGGCCGTCGGTGTGGTCGGGTTCGACGTACAGGGCCAGGCCGACGCCGTACACCCCGGACCAGTTCTTCTGTTTGATCTTCGTGCCGCCGCTGAGGCCGTCGCCGGACGAGGCGCTGTCGCGGCCGCCGGAACCGGGCGCGATGTCGGCCAGCAGCTCGTTCGGCTTCCAGTCGAACGCCCGGCGGGCGGCATCGGTGTCCGGCTGGGCCCCGACGACCGCTCCGGAGCGTACGCCCGCGGCGCCGGCGTTGACGTCGACGCCCGACGATCCGGACTCGCGTTCGATCTCGCCGACCTCGTGCTGGGCCTCCTGCTCCACCGTGGTGCTCTGGGACAGCAGCAGTGGTCTGCCGTGCAGCCGGGCGGTGACTTTGAAGCCGCCGAGCCGGACGACGAGCCCGGAGTCGTCGAACAGGTCGCCCGAACGCAGTTCGCCGTCGAGCATCGTCTGCACCCGCGGCAGCATCGTCTCGCCGCCGGTGATCCGGTCGAGCACGAGGTCGGTGACGTAGTCGGTCAGCAGCCGCGGCGTGCTCGCCCCGGCCGGGGTGAACGCGCGGGTGATCGCGTCGCGCAACGCCGCGCCCGCGACCACGCCTTCCAGCGAGTACGAGGTGCCGGGTGGCAGGCTCCAGGCCGGTGTGGCGCCGTCCCCGCCGGGGGTGTGCGTGACCGCGGGCGGGGTGTCGCGGGCGGGTGCGGTCTGGCCGATGCCGTTGAGCTTGGTGTCCAGGCCCGCCGGGCGGTCGGTCGAGGTGACCGGCACCGCGAGGGTGACCGCGTTGTGCTGCACGACCGGGGTGCCCGGCCAGACCTGGCGGCGTACGCCGTCGAGGAAGTGGGTGGCGGCGCCGACCGCGACCGTGGCCACGCCGAGTTTCGTGGACACGCGCTGGCGGGTGACGGTCACGGTGTACGTGTGGTCGGCGTCGACGCCGGTCAGCGGGCCGGACTTCTCCACGTAGCCGGACGTGTTGCGGCTGGCGGCCTTCAGCCGTGACCAGTGGCGCACCTTGTTGACCGCCGCGGTGAGGCCCAGCGGCACCGACTGCAGGCCGGTGCCGGCGCCTTCGCCGGTGGTGAGCCGGGAGCCGCCGCCGTAGATCGCGGGAACGCTCAGGCCCATCACCCGCTGGCGGAACCGCTGCCATTTGGTCCCGGTGGCCGCCGAACTGAACAGCGACGCGCGCAGCGCGGCCGGGACCTGCGCCGCGGCCGCGCGGTGGTTGCTCGCGGCCGCCTCGACCACGACCTTGACCTCGTCGCGGTACAGCACGCCGTCGATGGTGAACGTGTCGGACACCCCACCGTCGTAGAGGCCGTCGACGGTCGGTTTGAGCCGGTGCAGGGTGATCAGGTCGGCGGCCATGTCGGCGGCCCGTCCGCGGATGCGCGCTGGCACGGCCTGCGGCAGCGAGTCGGCGAACCGGTCGCGCAGCGACGGCTGCGGCGGGGTGCCGGCGGGGGCGTTGGCGGGTGGGGGCACCGGATCGTGCGGCGGCACCGCCCGGTGTACGACACCCAGCCCCAGCATGCGGGAGAGGAACGGCGGCATCCGGGTCGCGGCCGGCGCCGCCGCGGGCGCGGCCGGTGCGGGCTGCTGGTTGGCGACCGCGATGAGCCTGGCCGCTTCGGTCTCGGTGACCAGGAACAGCAGCGAGTCCGGCGCGGTGACGCGCACGGTCACGTCCGGCGTGTGCGACGACGCGATGACGTTGCGCGCGGACAGCCCGCCGGTGAACGTGACGACCAGGTCGGCGAGCATCGCGGTGCTGACCTGGTTCTCCACGACTTCGCGGCGGGCGATGCCGTGCACGTTCTCGGCCTCGGTGCGCTCGCCGGTGCGGGAGCTGTGCCCGACCTGCGGCAGGGCGGTGACCCGGTGCACGCCGCGGGGGTCGGTGGTGCTCGACGGGGCCGCCTCGCTGTTGATCTGTACGGCGGCCGTGATGTCCAGACCGCTCTCCTTGCGGCGGCCCGATTCGGTCTTGTCGGTGACCTCCGCGGAGTCGTAGATGCTGTAGCCGGTGTTGGCGGTCATCGCGCGCCGGGGGTTGGCCAGCTGCACGGTCATGGTGAGGTCGCCGACGATGTCGGTGAACGTGCCGCCGCGCAGCACCGTCGCGGGGCCGCCGCCGCGCTCGTACACGTCGAGCGCGGAGCGGATCGCGTCGGGGGTGAGCCGGTTGCGTACGGCCATCTCGGCGGGCGAGCCAGGCTCGGTCACCGGAGTGGACTGGTAGGTGTAGGTCTGCCCGCTCGTGGACGCCACGCCCGCGGTGCTGCGCCATCCGCTCCACAGCCGACCGACGCGCCCGCGCACCGAGCGGGGGCCGGGACCTGGCTGTTCGCGGGTGATCGCCTCGCCCAGCGCGATGTCCGCGGCGGTGAACAGGGCGTCGTCGGCGATGTGCGCGTCGAGGAACTGGTGCGGCCCTTCGATGTGGACGGGCGCGGCCTGGGGTGCGGCCGCGGTGTCGACGATCTCCACCCGGGGCGGGCCGCCGGGTGCCGCGAGCTGGTGCACCTGGTCGAACTCCGGCAGCCCGGCCCGGAATCCGCCTGCCACGGTCAGCGCCGGGCCGGGCAGGGTGACCTGGTGGAACCTGCCGGGTACGGGGTTGGCCGGGGCGTTGAGGGTGCGCGGGCGGTCGGCGTACTCGGCGCGGACGGAGAAGGCCAGGTCGGCGGTGTGCGCGCGCAGCGCCCGGTCGACCTTGGTCAGGTGGCCGGTGGCGGGGGCGGTGCCGCCGGACAGCGACCGCTGGTGCCGCCAGGACATGACCGCGCCGAACCGGATGAAGAACGACCGGACCTTGCTGGCGGCGGTGCTCGCCTTGCCGGTGCTCATGCCCAGTTGGGCCTGCGCGCCGGCGCGTGCGCCGAGGCTGACCGAGCGTCCGTCGGTGTGCGCCTGGGCGGCCCGGGTCGTCTCCTCGATCTGCGTGCCGGTGATGTGGGCGTCGTCGGCGGTGAGCGGTGAGCTGAGTTCGGCGCTGATCACGATGGAGACGTACTGCGAGGCGCGCATGGTGTCGTGGGTGAGGTCGGAGGGCCGCTCCAGCGATACCCGGATCCCGGATTCGAGCAGGGTTCGCCAGTTGCCGCGCAGGTGGGACTGGGTGACGGCGTTCTGCAGCGCCTGCAGGTTGCGCAGCCGCGCCCGGTCGGGGGTGACGCCGGGGCGTGGCAGCAGGTCGGGGTCGACGGCGTTGACGGTGCCGACGACCCGGTCCCACAGCCGGGTGCCGTTGTCGGCGGTGGTGCGGATCTCGCGGACGTCGGGCAGCGCCATCGGCTGCCAGGCGCCGATCGCCGGGGGCAGCGGCGAGGCGGGTGCGGTGGCCTGCGCCGGTACGGGTGTGGGCGCGGGTGCGCCCGGGTAGCCCAGGCGGTGGGCGTCCAGCGGCGTCACCCACAGGTAGACGTGTGCCGGACCGGTGCCGATCTGCCGGGCCGGCGATGCGGTGCGGCCGACGTGGTCGTGGGCGTACACCGTCAGCGGCACCCGGTAGAGCAGCATGTCGCCGGTGACTTTGCTCTTGGCCTCGATCTGCGTCGAGAACTCCGTCGAGCTGCTGCTGCCCGAGCCGCGTTCCACGCCGAATACGCCCGACGCGGCGAAGGTGCCGTAGTTGAGCGGGTCCTGCACGTCCTCTCCGAATGCCACGCCCACCCCGGCGGTTCCCTGCAGCCGCAGCGTGGTTTCGTGGCTGGTGGAGCTGCTGCCGGAGGCGCCGGCCCGGATCGCGGACTCGGCACGTCCGGGCAGGGTCAGCGGGTTGACCATGAGCACGGGGGTGCCGGCCACGGCGGTGAGCGTCGTGTAACCGCGCTGGGTGGCCGTGAACGGCCGTTGCCAGGCCGGGGTGTCCTCGCCGCGCCGTGACGTGATCTTGTCCGTGGACAGGCCCGCGTTGGCGGTCCCGTTGGCGGGTGCGGGCTGACCAGGCGGCACGACCAGCCCGTGGCGGTTCAGGCCCAGGGTGTCCGCCCTGGCCAGGTCGGCCAGGGCGGCGCGGTGGTCGCTGCCGGGTTTGCGGAAACCCGGTGGGATCTGGCCGTGGTTGACGAGGGCGTCGAACAGGTCGCCGGGCACCGACGTGGTCTCCAGCACCGCGTTGGGTGGCAGCGTCCAGCCCCGCTGCGGCGACTGCGGCTGCCGGTTGCCCGCTGCGGGCACCGCGGTCAGGGCGGTCATCGCGTTCAGCGCGGACACCGTCACCTGCAGGCTCCCGCCGCCGGGCAGCGCCTGGGCGGCATGTCCGCGCCGGGTGACCTCCACGGTCACCGCCGCCGTGGTCTGCCACGCCTGCGCCTGGGCCGCTGCGGTGCCGGCGGCCGGTGCGGTGATCTCCTCATTGGTGCGCAGCCGCGTCTGCGCGGACTGGCTCAGCATGGTGGTGCTGGTGCCCTGCACCGACACCGAGCCCAGCGGGACCACCCGCACGGCCGGGATCGGCGCGTCGGACATGCCCACCGCCGAGTAGCCGACCGCGGCGGTGAGGCTGCCCGCGCTGCTCTCGCTGCGGGTGTTGTCGACGGCGGTGCGCTGCGGCGTACGCCGGTCGGGACTGTTGCCCGCCGACACCTGCGCCGCCGAGGCGTCCGACCCCAGCAGGGGAGCCGAGCGAGACTGCGCGCCCGCCACCGCGGTCAGGCGCACCTCGATCGCGTCGCGGCCCGTGCCCAGGGTGACGCGCAACCCCGAGCCGTCGAACAGCGACCTGCCGCGTTCGGTGAGCACGGTGTCCGGCAGCTGGGCGTCGACGGCGTCGGTGAGCTGCTGCTGGTCCCAGCCCCGTGGCGCCAGGGCGGTCAGCTGGGCGGCGATGTGCGCGCGCAGGGCACCGCGGGGGTCGACGACGTCGTGGATCGGCACGTTCTGCCCGCCGATGATGCCCGGCACCCGCAGCAGCACCGGGGTGTTCTGCGCGGGCCCGAACGTGCCCACGGGGGAGACCCACCGGTGCCAGCTCACCGCACCGGCAGGCTGCGGGACGGCGTGCGGGGTGGACTCCGGGGGCAGGACCGCGGCGTCGTCGGTCACGTCGATCGAGTCCGCGGTGGCCGGGTCGAGGGTCCCGCCGAGGTCCTCCATGCGCACACCGCCCGAGCCGTCCGGCGTGTGGCGCACGAAACGGCCGTCGGGCGCGCCGCCCGGACCCAGCCGGGGCCGCAGCCGGCCGGACGGGTCCACGGTCGCGGCGATCGCCCGCGACCACGAGGGCGCGCCGGGACCGACGGCGGTCCACACGGGAGTGGTCGCCCCCACCACCGGGCGGTCCAGCGCCACGGCCAGCGCCCCGGCGAAGGTCCCGGCGGTGGGCGTGGTGTTGCAGCTGATCAGCTCGATCGCGGTGCCCAGCGTGCCCGGTGGCAGCGCCGACAGCACCTGGGCGAACTGCTGCGGCGTCAGCAGGCTGTCACCGACGCGGACCAGGCCGCCCTGGGCATGCACCAGCACCCGGGTCGAACCCCTGCCCGACGGCACCCACCGTGCGGCGTTCACGTCGGCGCCGCCGTACGGCCCGGGGAACAGCACCTTGCCGTCCTCGATCACCGCGAGCGCGGCCAGCGCGGTGGCCGTCTGCACGGTCAGCGCCGTCCCGTCGACGATCGCGTCCGTGCCCACGGCGGCGTTCGCGGCGTCGGCGTCCAGGGCGGCGGTGCCGTCGGCGGCCGTCGCGGGGGCGGTCGCCGCGGTGCGGCCGCCCTCGGCGAGGGCCGTCGTCTGGTCCGCGCGCAGCGGCACGTGCAGCACGCCGGTGTCGCCGGTGGCGAAGTAGAGCCCGAACAGGTCGGCGCGCACCAGGGAGGCGTCCGGGCTGCCCGGGGTCGGCGCCGACGGCGGCAGCGGGCTCCACCTGCCGTCGGTGGTGACCAGGACACGCTCGGCCGGGTGGGCGAAGCCGCCGGGCACCGTGTGCCAGCCGTCGGCCGGCACGGTCCGGTCGCGTACGACGACGGTGCGCTCGCCGTCGGCGGGCTTGCCGTCGCGGGCGGCACCGGGCCGGGGTGCCGGCCCACCCCTGCCGAGCAGGCCGCCCGCACCTGGAGCGAGCACGGTCGGGGCGGCGGTGAACGTGTCGGCCGGCGCGGCCGGCGGGGTCGCCGAGATGGGGGCCGGGGTGATCGCGGCGGTGCCCGAGCCGGTCGGTGGTGTGCTGTCGGTGTCCGCCTGGCTGCCGGTCTGCGCCGCGGTGTGTGGCACGGGCGCGCCCTCCGACGACGTCTCGGCGGGTGGTGCCGGGCCGTCGGACATGGCGGTGACCGGCGCGAACGAGCCGGGTTCGGTGCCGCTGACCGGCGGGTGAACCGGGGTCGTGTCCGTCGCCGGTGCCGTCGGTGACGGTGATGTGCCCGGGGATGCCGGCGCGGTGGTCCCAGACGGTGCCGACGACCCCGTCGTTGCGGTAGATCCGGAAGCCGCGGTGGACCCGTGCGGCGCGGTGGACGTGGGTGGCGCGGTGGAGGTGGGTGGCGCGGTGGATGCAGGTGGCGTGGGCGGGCTGGTGACGGTGAGGCCGCTGGTCGGCGGTGAGGCCGGTGCGGAGCCGGGCCGCGGCGCGGAGGCGGGCGGGGCAGCGGCGGCCGACCCCGGCCGGGTCTGCGGCGACGTGCTCTCGCCGACAGTGCCGGGCACCGGGCTGAAGGAGCCCGACAGGTGGAAGTCCCCGTCGAGGCGGCCGCTGCCCCTGACCTCGCCCACGATCGTGTCGTTGCGGGTGCCGAGCCGCGACCTGTCGAAAGCCCCGTCGAAGTTGCCCTGGAACGCCCCCGAGCCCGTGAACGTCGTCTTCTGCGGCGGTGCGCCCGGCGGGTTCAGCGTGCCGGTGAAGGTGATGTTGCCGATGAACGTCTTCGGGTCGGGGAAGATCCCGATGAACGTGAAGTCGCCGTCGGCGAGCGCCGGGCCCGTGAACCGGTCGGGGCCGGGGTCGAAATCGAAGGGGTTGCCGTCCAGACCTGGGATGTCGAGGTCACCGACGCCGCTGTCGAGGTCCGCGCCGGCGGAGTTGCGGCCGTTGCGGTGACCGATCCAGTCCAGTACGCCCTCGACCGCACCGGCCGACGCGGAGGCCCACTCGTCCTCGTTCTGCTCGCGCCGCCCGGTGAGGATCAGGTCGGCCAGCGCCTCGGTGCTCCACTCGTGCAGCGCGCCGATGCCGGCGAATCCCACGATCGAGGTGACGAACTTCTGCCCGAAGATCCTGCCGAAGCCGCTGGACAGGATCGGTCCGAGCACGCCGCCCACCGCTCCGGCCAGGGCCGCGCCGCCGGTGCGCTTGGTGTCCCACTTGTCGCGGGTGCCGGTGATGAACAGCTGGGTGAACTGGATCGCCACGTCCAGGCCGACCTGCAGCACGATGCCGAACAGGATCGACGTGATCAGCCGCCGGAAGAACGTGGCCGACATGTAGCGCCCGAAGGTGATCAAAGCGGAGATCCAGCCGGACGCCCACGCCGACGTCGGCGGGAACGACACCCACGGCAGCAGCATGACGATCTGCACGGTCAGGATGAACAGCTGGCCGATGATCGACGCCTTCGTGTACTCCACGTTGGTGCCCGCGCCGTCGGCGAACCGCGACAGTTTGCCCGCCGCCCCGACCAGCTCGCGCAGGCTCCCGCCGTCGACGAGTTCGGCCAGCCGGCCGCGTACGGCCACGGCGGCGTCGCCCTCCCAGCCGCCGCTCTGCACCACCCGGGTGAGTTCGGCCAGCTCGGTCTCGATGGCGGCCATGTTGGTCTCGAACGTCGCCCACGCCTGGGCGATCTCCCAGAGCTGGTCCTCGTCGGCCTGCGGCCAGGACTCACCGGTGACGACGAGGAAGAACCTGCTCACCCATTCCGGCACGTGCATGCCCATGGGTCACACCCGGCCCGGCGACGCTGCGATCATGTGACGCCGCGATCATGTGTTGTGGTGCTCGACCGAGCCGAACGATCTGTGGGTCGTCCGTACGTGCTCACCCATGTCGTTCAGGAGCCGGGCGAGGTTCTTCGTCCCTTCGAGCACCTCGTCGTGGCCGGGCCGGTACTCCGCGACGAACTTGCGCGCGAACTCGTCGTCGCGGCCCCACGCGTTCGGCGTCGTGCCCAGCCCGCGCTCCAGGTCCTGCCGGTAACGGTCGACCTGGCCTGCCGCCATGAGCAGGCGGTGCCCGACGCCGTCCACGGTGTTCCCGTCGACCGTCAGCTGCTGGGCCATCGGTCGTCCTCCGTCCGGGTCACAGCGCCGGCGGCGATCCGGCCGGCTCGGTCGCAGAGCCCGGACAGCGCCGCCGAGACCTGTTCGGCGCCGTTGAGGACCGAGTCGCAGGCCGGGGCGTAACCGTGCGCCGACCACGCGGCGATCTCGTCGGAGCCGCCCCAGCAGCCGTCGGCCGTGGCCAGGCCCGACCGCAGCGCGGCGTGCGCGTCCTGCACCAGCTGCGCCACCAGCAGCAGCCGGTGCGACACCTCGAAAGCGTCCTGGTCAGCCTGCGACTGCGCCTGTGTCATCTCCCTGCACCCCCTGGTCGGCTGAAGCGTCCGGCGTCGCAATGGCCGATCACCTTGGGCAGCGCCGCCTGACCGACCGCTTCGAAGCTGAAGGTAGCCAGGTCGACCGGTTCGGCTAAGGCCCAAAGACACCCGGCGTACCGCGCCGGTCACGCACCGCCGAACGTGGGCCTGGGAACTCATCCAGCCCCCTGACGAGGCGATATGTGTAAGGGCCCCCGGGGTGGCGGACGGCTCCGGCCCGGTCCTCCCGGCCTCGCTCACCTCGCGCACTCGCTTGACCTTGACACGGTGACAAGGTCTTGACTGCGGTGTTGGAGGTGGCACCCATGACCACGCAGGAGCAGGACAAGACCATGACACAGGCGCTCAGGGCCCTGGAACACCGTGACCCTTCGGTCCGGCTGCGCGCGGCGCTGGTCGTCGGCACGACCCCGGACCCGCGGACCGTCGCGGCGCTCGTCGAGCGGTGCGCCGTCGAACCCGAGTTCTACGTACGCGAGATGCTCACCTGGGCGCTGACCCGCCAACCGTCGTCGACGACGGTCCCGGACCTGGTCGGCGAGCTGCGCTCCGAGCTGCCGCAGGCGCGTAGCCAGGCCCTGCACACGCTGTCCAAGATCGGAGACCGGCAGGCGTGGCCGGCGATCACCCAGGCGCTGCTGACCGACCCCGACGACACGGTCGCGCAGGCCGCCTGGCGGGCAGCCGTCGTGCTGGCGCCCGAGGAGGCACAATCCGAGTTGGCAGCCGTCCTGGCCACGCAACTCGGGCGCGGCGGGCGGGAGACGCAGCTGAGCCTCAGCCGGGCGCTGATCGCGCTCGGTGAGGTGATCACGCCGATCCTGCACGCCGTGGCCGAGCACTGCGACCCTGCCGTACGCGAGCACGCGTTGGCCACGCACCGGCTCTGGCTCGACCCGGACGCCGGCTTCCAGCTCGCGGTCGAGCAGGCCAAACGTGTCGCGGCCCTCGGCAGGGCCGCCGAGGAAGGATGATCGCCCGATGCTGATCGGTGAGGTGGCCCGCAGGTCCGGGGTCAGCGCCCGCATGCTCCGCCACTACGACTCGCTCGGCCTCGTCCGGCCGACCGGGCGCAGCGGCACCGGCTACCGGGAGTACTCCGACGACGACATCCGGCGGATCTTCCACATCGAGAGCCTGCGCTCGCTCGGACTGTCGCTGCGTGAGGTCGGGCGAGCCCTCGACGACCCCGACTTCACGCCCTCGAGCCTGGTCGACGACCTCATCGGCCAGACCGTCGAGCGCATCGCCACCGAGACGGAGCTGCTCACCCGGCTGCGCCGGATCGGCGCGGCGGAACCCGGCGACTGGGCGGACGTCCTGCAGATCGTCGCGCTGCTGCAGGCGCTGGGCTCCGACAGCGCCGGCAGGCGCCAGCGCGCCGCGCTGTCGACGGCACCGGCGGACCGCACACCGGTCGAGGCGCTGGTCGAGGCGGTGCTGAGCGAGGCCGACCCGAACGTCGCCGGAGCCCTGCGCTGGGCTCTGGCACGTTCGGGTGACGACGGGCTGGCACTGCTGGCACCGGGCCTGCAAGCGCCGCAAGCCGAGGTGCGCGAGCGTGCCGTGCACGCCATCGTCGCCATCGGCACCGAACCGGCCCACACACTGCTGCACGAAGCGCTCACCAACGCCGACATCGTGGTCCGCAGGCGCGCCGCCCTGGCCCTCGGTCCGCACGGCGTGGCCGACACGATCCCGACGCTCATCGACATGGTCGTGGCGGAGGTCAACGACGTCGAGGCGGCCGACGCCCTGGGCGTCGTGGCACGCGACCCTGCCTGCGCGGACCGGATCGCCGCCGGACTCGTCGCCCACCTCGACTCCGCAGCCGCGGACTCGTCCGCGCGCCGGCGGCTGACCCAGGCGCTCGCGGACATCCCGGGCGACACCGCCTCCCGCGCCCTCGCCGCGCTGGCCCAGGACGAGGACCGCGGCGTCGCGCTGACCGCGGCGTACATCATCCGGTTGCGCGACGCCGGCGACGAGCACCGACGCTGATCAGCGGCGTGGTTCACGGGTGACCAGCAGCCACGACCGCGCTGCGGGCCGGACGTTTCGCAGTGACGACACGCCCGTTCCTCGGCCACGGCCGACGAGTCCCGCCGCTGTCACCAGCGGCGAAACAGGGTTGCCGCCGTGGTATCGAAGTCCGCACGATGCCGTCGTGGATCTGTTGCCCTGCGGTCACGCCGCCCACGCCGGAACCGGTCGGATGTGCCGGCATCTACTGGCCGACGCCGAACGTCACGGCCATGTCCGGTTGCTGACCGGCCGCGGGATCGAATACGACATGTGCTGCCGGGACTGCGCCAAAGGTGCTGATCAGGGCGAACCGGTGGACCTTCTGGCCGCGTGCGAAGGCTGCACGGCCCGATGCGAGGCCGACTGGAGCATCATCGGCTGGCAGGGCACACCGGGCATCGGCCGACGTCCCGAGCCGTGCGACTCCACGGTGCGGGACACACCGCTGCCGGTCGACGTCGTCGACTTCGCCCCGGTGGACGGTGGTGGCTCGACATGGCTGCTGCTGGACCGCGACGGGCGGATCGGCAGGTTCGACGCGGACAGCGGCGACTGGACGGTGCTGGCCGCCTCGTCCGTGCCCGCCGAGCCGGACCATGATCCATGGGCGGGACACGAGCTGCGTCGACGGCTGCACGCCGGCGCCGGCGGCCGGTTCGCCGCCGTGGTCAACGACTTCGGCCACCACGGGCAGGTGCTCGACCTGCGCTCAGGTGCGGTGACGCTGGTCCTGGACGGCGGCGACGAGCGGCCGGACACCGTCCCGTTCTCGGCGGCGATGTTCGAATATCGCGGCCGCACTCTGGTGATGCACCGAACGGCGTGGAACCGGCTCGACGTCTCCGACGCCGCCACCGGCGAACTTCTCACGTCCCGGCAACCGACCTCCTACACCCATGGCCAGCCGCGACCCGGAAACTACCTCGACTACTTCCACGGCGCCCTGTACCTGTCCCCGACGGGACGCCACGTGCTCGACGACGGCTGGGTGTGGCACCCGGTCGGCGTACCCCACGTCTGGGACGTCCATCGGTGGCTGAACGGCAACGTGTGGGAGTCCGAGGACGGCCCGAGCCTGCACCCGCTCGCTCAGCGGGCCTACTACTGGAACAACCCGATGTGCTGGCTGGACGACCAGCGGCTGGTGGTCTCCGGCATCGGCGGCGACGACGAGGCCATGCTCGCCGGTGTGCGTGTCTTCGACGCCGACACCGGACGCGAGACTACGGCGTTCGCCGGTCCGACCGGAGCACTGTTCGCCGACGGGCGGCGGCTGTACGCGGCCGCGGCACACGGCCTGGAGGTGTGGGACCCGGCCACCGGCGAGCACACCGGCACCGTGCCCGGTTTCGTGCCGACCCGCCAGCACCGCGGCGCGGGCGAGCTCGCCTCCACCGACGGGTCGGTGCTGCGGCGATGGCGCACACCGTCCGCGCCGACCACCGCGAGCTGACCGAAGAAGCCCATCAGCCCGGCGGCCGGTGATCGCCGCCTCGCCGCTCGGCTCCGTCCGGTCCTGTCCGGTCTGCCGACCCGGCCGAACCCTGTCACCAGCGCCGACGCTTGAGCGGTCCGGAGCGCGTCGGTGACGGCCCGGCGCACCTCGTCGCGGCGGCAGGCTGCCCGTGCAGGCCGCCCCGTCCCGGGTCGGCGACCGCGAGGGGTACGGGGAGCTGTGATGTCGAAACCGTGGCGTTGGATCGCGTCAGCCGCCGCCGCGGTCGCGCTCGCAGGGGTCGTCGCGGCGACTTCGCAGGGCGCGGCCGCGCCTGGCCCAGTCGCCACGCCACCGGGCAGCGAGGCCGATCTGCTCCATGACGCGGAGCAGATCCTGATCGGCCGCTGCCTGGCCGAACGTGGCTTCTCGTACTGGCCGCAGCCCCGCGACCCGGTGCCGGAGCTGCGCGAGTTCCCGTACGTCGTCGACGACATCGGCTGGGCCCGCCGCTACGGCTACGGCAGTGCGCTGCAGCGCCGCTTCGACGAGCCGGACCCGGACGATCCCTACACCCGTTACCTGCGGGGACTGTCGCAGGATCGGCGCGCCTCGTTCCTGCTGGCGCTGAACGGGAAACCGGGCGGCGCCGGCGACCTGGTCGCGAAGCTGCCCAACGGGATGGAGGTCAAGCGCAGCGACACCAGCTGCGTATCGCTGGCCGAGCAGCGCCTGTACGGCGATGTGCGGGCCTGGTACCAGGCCAAGCGGGTCACCGACGGACTGGCCGGGGCTCGGGCCGGTCTGGTGCTGGCCGACCCGGCGTACGCCGCCGCCGTCCGTGCCTGGAGCGGCTGCATGCGCGCCGGTGGATTCCGGTATGACACCCCGGACGACGCCCGGGCCGCGGTTGCGGACGGCACCGCGCCCGGTGCGTTCGACCGTGAGGTGGAGATCGCCGTGGCCGAGGCGACCTGCGCCGTCGACACCGGCATGGCGGCGACTGTCGCGTCTCTCGACCGGCGTTACGCCGCGGTCGTCACGCGTGACCACCAGGTTGCCGTGGACACCAGGGCACGGCTGCAGGCCGCGGCGCTGCCCCTGGCCCGCGAGATCGTCCGGGCCGGCTGACCGCCACATGGATTCCGCGGCTGACCGGCCGCGGTGCACCACACACGAGGGAGAAAACCATGCGTCTGCTCTACAAGGGGTTGATCGCAACCGGAGCCATGCTCATGGCACTGCTGCTGACCCCGGTGGCCGCCCAGGCGGGCGGCACGCCGTACTGCCAGACCTCCGACGGCAGGGGCTGCCTGAACGCCTGGGAGCTGGACAGAACCAACGGCTACCAGTGCTCCTGGTTCAACTCCGACAGCAACTGGGGTGA
The DNA here is from genome assembly GCF_040648455.1 of Catellatospora sp. NPDC049133. NCBI lineage: Bacteria > Bacillati > Actinomycetota > Actinomycetes > Micromonosporales > Micromonosporaceae > Catellatospora > Catellatospora sp. NPDC049133. Next base: position 50,988 of record NZ_JBEZDT010000029.1, on the reverse strand, counting down.
CGACTGCGTCAACGCGCACCTGCCCGGCGGGTTCCGCAACCAGGCCTCGTCGCTGGAGAACGTGACCGCGAACAACAACTACGCCCGGTTGTACTACCACCCCGGCTACACCGGCGCGTGGGCGTGCATCGGTCCCGGCGAGTACTGGAACGACCTCTACTACTGGTGGTTCAACCACGGCTCGGGTCTCGACGGCTACCAGACGCGGATCAACAACGAGATCGCCGGCTTCAAGTGGTCGAAGTCCTGCGGCTGAACCGACCGGGGGCGGCGCTTCAGGGGGGCGCCGCCCTCAACCTGCGCGGACGGCGGCCGGCGTTGCACGAGACTTCAGGAGAGAATCACATGCGCAAGATCTACAATGTACTGATCGCGACCGGTGCCATCATCGTGTCGCTGCTGCTGAGTCCCGCGGCCGCCCAGGCGGGTAGCGGGCACACCTGGTGCTCGTCCGCCGACGGCACCGGGTGCCTGTGGGCCTGGGACAGGCCGTACGCCGACCCGTACGGCGTGCAATGCGCCTGGTTCAACTCCGACACCAACTGGGGTGACGACTGCGTCTTCGAGGAGACGCCCGGTGGTATGCGCAACCAGGCGTCGTCGCTGGTGAACGGCACCTCACGCAACAACTACGCCCGGCTGTACTACCACCCCGACCACACCGGCGCGTGGGCGTGCATCGGTCCCGGCGAGTACTGGGACAACCTGTACAACTGGTGGTTCAACCACGGTGCGGGACTCGGCGGCTACCAGACCCGCATCGACGACGAGATCGCCTCCTTCAAGTGGTCGACGTCCTGCGGCTGATCCCACGACAGGTGGCGGCGGCACGCCGGACGCCGCCGCCTGTCAACCGGCCCGGCGCTCGTCCGCGGCCGGCCAATGCCGGGCGACGGCGGCGAGGGCTTCGTCGACGGTGAGCCCGAGCTGCTTGGCGGCCTGGGCGTACTGGCGGGCCAAGGTATCCCCGCGATCCTCGCGCGGTTGTCGGGCCGGTCCGGCCACGACGGTTCCGGCGGCGCGGCGGGTGCGGACCAGCCCGGCCGACTCCAGTTCCTGGTATGCCCGCGCCACGGTCCCGGGGGACAGGCCGAGGTCGGCGGCGAGTTGCCGGATGGGCGGCAGCCGGTGGCCGGTGGGCAGGGCGCCGGTGTCGACGAGGTCGGCGATCTGCCGGCGGATCTGCTCGTACGGCGGCGTGTACAGGTCGGGGTCGACCGCGATCTCGGGCAGCTGGGTCATGCCCGCACCTTGCGGCCGAACAGCAGCACCGAGACGAGGTAGACCCAGAAGACGACCAGCCCGACCGCGGCCAGGGAGGCCACGGTCAAGGCAAGGTCCAGCCCCGGCTGCCGGTCGAAGCAGCGGATGGTCATGGCCCCGTGGACGGCGGCGAGGGCGACCCCGGCCAGCGGCGTCAGCACGGCTATCCCGTACCCGCTGATGATCACCTCGGCGGCGCGACGGCGGGCCCCGTCGTCGCCGTCGAAACGCGGCCGGCGGGCGACCGCCTGCAGTGCGACGACGGCCAGCCCGAGGCAGGCGGCGGTCGCGACGATGATCGGGATCGAGTAGTAGCTGCCAGGCCACGGCGTGTTGGTCTGCAGCTGGCCGCTGCACCAGTTGGTGATCGCTCGTCCGGCCCTGCCCAGGTCGTCGGCGACGCCGACCGCGGTGGTGGTGGTGAGCAGCGCGACGAGCAGGACGGTGCCGAGAGCTGCCACCCACGTCGGGTAGACGGGCAGGTAGTCCCGGATGCGGCGCGCCGCCAACGAGGCCGAGCGAGGCCCGGTCGCAGCGGGACGGGGAGCGAACCGCTCGGCTGCCAGCGCGGTCAGCAGCAGGACCACCGCGAAGGCGGGCCCGGCCAGGGCGTAGCCGCGACCCAGTGGCAGGTGGACGGCGGTCTGCCAGGCAACGGCGACGCCCAGGGCGATGCCGGCAAGGCGAAGCAGCATGGCGGCTCCTTGTATCGAGGGGTCGGTACAAGGGTAGAACTTGTGTCAACCCCTCCATACAAGAGGAGGGTTCCCGGCCTCAGGTCCGCGGTCGGTCGGCCGCCTGGAGCCGGAACCGCAGGAAGCGCCGGCCTTCGATGCTGGTCTGTCCATCGGGGACGAAGCCGAGCCGCGTGACACCGTGCCCGCCGCGGCGGGTCGGCGGCAGCAGGATCGTCACCGCGTCGAACCCGAACGTGCCGAACGCCTCGTCCAGGACCCGGGCGCAGATCGCCTGGCCGTGGCCCCAGTACCGCGGATGCAGCACCAGGGCCAGGTCGACGTCGCCGTCCTCGGGCTGCAGGCCGCCCCAGCCGGCGAACTCGCCGTCGACGAGGAAGGCCCACGGGCCGTAGCCGTGCTCGCGCCACAGGGCCTCCTTGGCGGACACGAACGCCCAGCACTCCGCGAGGCCGAATGCGCCGTCCGCGAGCGGCATGTGCCGGCGGACCCGCGGGTCGCCCATCAGTCCGATCAGGTGGGCCGGGTCGATCTCGGTGAGGCGGGCCAGACGCAGGTTCATCGCCGTTCACCCTGCCGCCGGGCGGCGCGCCCGTGCTGGACGGCTACCAGGTGCTGCTGGACCGCGCCGCCGACGGGATCCGGCAGGCCGGTGGCTTCGGCGAGCCGGAGCAGTGGCGCTACGAGGGCGAGCGCACCTACACCCGCGACGAGTGGCTGGACCAGCTGACGACCTCCGGCGCCCTCACCCGGCTCCCGGCCGACCGGCTCGCCCAGGTGCTCGCCGGGGTCGGGGACGTCGTCAACGCGCTCGGTAGCAGTGTCGTCATCGGATACAGCACCGTCGCGGTCACCGCGGTCCGCCTGCTCACCCGGTTCGGGTGAGCAGGCGCGACAGCACGGCCGCAGCTGTCGGGGTCAGGTCCAGCTGGGTGACCTCTGGGAGCTTGACGAACACCGCGGCCTGGCCCTCGCCGATGACGATGGCGTCGGACGGCACCACGTCGCATCGCCAAGTAAGCGCGCACGTCGACGCCTGACGTGCCTTCGGCGAGGTCTGGACGCATGTCCTGCCAGATGAGCTGAAACTCCGCGTCGATGACCAGTCCGGTCTCCTCTGCCAGTTCGCGGCGAGCAGCCTGTTCGTAGTCCTCGCCTGCCTCGACATGTCCTCCGACCAGACCCCATTGCCCTGGCTCGGCCCGGGCATGGCGGTCACGAAGCTGCAGCAGGACCGCTCCAGTGGGGTCGACGAGCAGGACCACCGCGATCCGCACCGGCGGAGCGGTCGGTGTCGACAGGGGCGCACCCTCGACACGGTGCAGGCCTGAGCGCACCCGGTGCCGGAGGAGTTCATACTGTCCGCGACACCGGTTCGGCTAGCACACAGCGAGATCACAACCCCATGAATGGCCGACCGCGATCACGTGGTGACACCGCCCGCCGCACGGATGCCCTCAAGGTCGGCGATCGCTTCTTCCATGGCGTGCGGGCCGCCGCCCGAGCGGCCGACGCCGCGCGGTTCGGGCTACCAGGCACGATGGTTCGCGGCGCGATGTCGTCTCGCTCCAGGCACTGCACACAACCGGGACCACCGGTCAGGACGACGACATCAGGGCCGTGGCAGTGATGGCAACACCCGGACAGACGACTACCGCTGGCACAGCACGAGTTGGTTTGATCGATAAGTGGACACGTGGCATGTGCAGGGTGGGATGTTCGGGAACTTCAATCGGCAGTTCAATGTTTACCCGTCTGCACGTCCAGCGCGATCAGCCTATCTGCACCAAGTACGCCGGATCGCATCGCCCACGTTGGAGGGCAGGCAAGCGGAACTCGATGAGTTGACCGAATTCTGCCTGGCCGCCGGCGACGGCGGATACATGTGCTGGTTCGGTCCGGCTTGGGCCGGCAAGACGGCACTGATGTCATGGTTCGTGCTGCACTCGCCAGAGCAGACCGAAGTGGTGTCCTTCTTCATCACAGCCAGTATGCCCGGGCAGAACGACCGGGCGGCGTTCGCCGAGGTCCTGATAGTGCAGCTGGCCGCATTGCTGGGTCAGCCGGTACCGACCTTGCTGACACCGGCGACCCGCGAAAGCCATTTCCTTGACCTGCTAGAGCAGGCCGCCACAGCATGCCGAGAGCGGGGCAAGCGGTTGGTACTCGTGGTGGACGGGCTCGACGAGGATTGCGGGGTAACCGCTGAATATGACGCATACAGCATTGCGGCCCTGCTGCCGGCCGACCCGCCGGCCGGACTACGCGTGATCGTGACCAGCCGGCCTCACCCGCCAATCCCCGTCGAGGCCGAGCACCCGCTGCGCCAGCAGGAATCGATCCGCAAGCTGACGGTCTCACCTGTCGCGCAGATCGTGCGCACCGACGCACGACGAGAACTCAAACGCCTCCTCCGCGGTGAAACCATCGGGCAGGACCTGCTCGGCTTGCTCGTCGCTGCAGGCGGCGGGTTGAGTGCGACGGACCTGGCCGAGCTGGCCAAAGTGCGCATTTCGGAGATCGACGAGAAGCTTGGCACTGTGGCGGGACGTACCTTTCAGTCCCGGACCAGTTTCCTTCGTGCGAGCCGACCCGATGTGTTCGTGCTCGCACATGAGGAACTGCTGCAAATCGCAGCCGCGTTCTTCGGCACTGAACGGCTCATGCGCTACACCGAAAGCCTGATGACATGGGCCAACTCATACCGGGAACGCAGTTGGCCCACCACCACTCCTGACTATCTGTTAAGCGGCTACTTTGTCCTTCTGCGCGGTCACGACGACCTCGCAGCCATGATCGAACTGGCTGTGGACCGGAAGCGACAGGATCGGATGGTCGCCGTCACCGCAAGCGACGCTGGGGCGCTAACCGAGATCGGAATTTGCCTGAGTGCTTCAGCCACCCGCCACGACCTGGATCTGGCTGCGATAGTCAGGCTCGCGATGCACCGTGACCATCTGAACGGTCGTAATGCTGTCGTGCCCGAGGGGCTCCCGGAGTTGTGGATGCGACTCGGATATCCAGAACGCGGCGCTGCGCTCCTGCAAACCATGTTCGCCTCGGCGGGGTACGGCGACGCTGCGACACGATTCGTCGAAACAGCCGTCGAATCGGGGCAGGAGCCCTGGATATGTGAATGGTTGCGGGCGCCATGGTCTATTCAGCCAGAACAATATCAACTGGACGAACGCCAGGCGCTGCAGGCAACGTTCCATATGAAGAAAGGCGAGTTGCGCCGAGCAGAACAGGTTGCCGGGAGTATCGCCGACGCAGAAATGAGATCGCATCTCATTTCACGGCTCCGGGCGATCGAGGCCACCGCAGACGACTCGGGACTTCAAGACACTCTTTCGGCATCTACAGTCGACTCCGAGGCGCCTGCGTCCGATCCAGCCAGGTGGGTACTCCTGCCACCCGAGCCGGACGAGCATGAAGCCGTCGGCCTCTGGCGCGAGCCGGTTTGCGCAAGGGACATCGAGGCAACCGAGCAGGCCCTCCGGTGGGTGCGTGCTGGCAGATGGGACAAGGCCGAAGCTGTAGTCAGCCGCATCAGAGACCGGCGACAGCGCGGGCGAACCGTCCTGGGGGCAATCGCCGTCTGCCTCGTCGCCGGAGATCGCGGGCGCGTCGACAGTATCCTCGGGGCATTCGGTGCCCCTTTCGAAGGCACGGTCTTCGACAGGGAATCCTGGAACATGTGCGCGACCGCGCTCTCCACGGGCACTGCCATCGAACTTTTCCCCGACGAGACACTGGCGCTTGTCGGTGGCACCATCATCGAGGAATTGGCACACCGCGATGAGCCGAGACGGGCTGAAGAGTTCGCAGGCTGCTTCGATGATCGTGACCTGCGGGCGCGTCTGCTCGTGAGATTCGCCGCCACGGCCTTCGCCGCCGGACGGCCCGCTCAGGCAGAACAGTTCGCGTTCGCCGCGGCTCACCTCGCGCGCGATGCCGACGTCGTCGAATGGCTGGCCGACCTCTCCCGTGAAGTGGTTGATCTCTTGGCCGACACTGGGCACCGGCAACGAGCGAAGGACGTCATCACGCAGACCATGCTGAGGCTCGGGACACGAAGTGACCACGACGGTGGCTATGGTGTCACGGAACTGACGCTATTGGCCACCGTAGCGGACGATGAAGAGGTCCTGCCCCTGCTCCGCAGAGCGGCAGAGGTCGCCGAAACCGATGAATGGGGGCCGCTCGAAGTAGCCGAAGCAGCAATCCATCGTGGCCTACATGCATTCGCGAGGAAGCTCGCCGGACTTCTGGATGATGGGCAACTGGCCGAACTGGCGATCACGGCACTGCTGGGTGACTTGCCGGACATCGCAGCCGACTGCTGGGGCAAAATCAAGTCCAAGGAGGCGCGCACCTGGGCGATGACACGTGCAGCGGTTCGGTGTGTCGTCGGCGGAAGAATAGAACTTGCGAAATTCGTGGCGATTGCGACACGGGAAACTGTCGACAGCGATGGTCTTGCCGGCATCGACTGCATGCTTGCGTTGTGTGAGTACGACGACCAGCGGGCTGAAGAGCTGCTTACCTCGGTGCCCGCGGGTAGTATCGTCGCCACTGCGGTGACGGCGGAGCTTGCCGCCCGCTGGACCGCAAAAGGAGACATCGCCCGAGCGGACTCGCTGGCACGTGCCGACCCGGACATCCATGTCGCCGGTAAGATAATCGAGGCTCTGGTGGTCCGCGGTGAAGCACAAGCGGCGTTCGAGCGCACCCTTTCGCTGCAACCCAAAGACATCTTCTCCACGAGTTACTCGATCCAGGCGATCCTCTGCCACGTTGCAAGAGTCTGTCAACCGACCGACGCGCGACGGTTCTTGGCAACAGCAGTCCACTACGGTCGGTGGGCACCCGTGGCAAGGGCAGCTGCAGCGCTGGAGCCTTCCCTCGCAATCCTCGTGGCCGACGAGTATGAGACCATTCGCGGTAGCGATCCCACCCGAAGCGATCGTCCTCCGTCGCGTGAAGTGTGACCGCCAACGCCTGCCAGCGTGGGTTTCCTGGCATGGCGCGTCCAGCGGTCAGCGCGACCACTCAACCTTGCCGGTAGTCAGCCGAGGCGTTGCTGCCATGGGCGCTGTTCATCTTCGACGCTGCACTGGCCAACTGCGACCAACGGCAGGACACACCGCCGGCTTGCAACCGACGGTCCCAGCTGCGCGTCGTCGGCCGGTGTCCACAGCGGACTGGCACAGGCCACATGACGTGCGGGACCGGGCCGTAGAAGTGGTTGTTCTGGGTGTTGTGCCAGCCCCGAGTCCGCTGGCATCGACGTGGAGGTCGGGGCCTGTCGAAGCCTCTTGGCCGACATCGTTATTAGGGCAGGGTTCTAGTGTGGAGGCAGGATCGTAGAAGAATGAACGTTGGGGGTAGCCATGGACCCGGTATCGCTGGTCGTCACGGCCCTGGAGGAGGGCGCCAAGGCAGGGCTTGCCGGTACGGCGACGAAACTGATTGCCGATGCGTACGACACGCTCAAGGGCCTGGTGGTGAAGCTGCTGCACCGCAACGGCGCCGACGAGGACACCAACCGCGCTCTGGTTGAGCAGACCAACGGCACCGCCGCTGACCGCCAGACAGCGCTCACCGCGCAGCTGACCGCAGCTGGTGTCGACGATCCGACACTACAGGCCGCCCAGCAGCTCTTGGACCTGCTCCGTGCGTCCGGGACCAAGTACAGCATCAACGCTCCCGACGCCAAGGGCCTGCTCATCGGCGACCACAGCACGCAGCACAACACCTTCAACTGATCGTCAGCCGGCCGTGACCGACGACAGCCCGCCCCGGTACGAAGTCAACGCACCCAACGCCAAAGGCCTGTACATCGGCGACGGCGTACAGGTGAACGTCTTCGGCGGCCGACCGGAACCGGCCTGGCCGATCGCGGTAGGCCGGGTGCCGCCGCTGGCCGACTGCTGGCAGCCCCGGCCCGACGAGCAAGCTCTCTTACCTGTGGGCGACAGCCGGACGGTGGTGCTCTCAGGCATGGGCGGGGTGGGCAAGACTCAGCTCGCCGTCGGCTGGGCGACCAGCCTGTGGCAGCGCGAGCACGTCGACCTGCTGCTGTGGGCAGACGCCGGATCGCGGCAGTCGATCGTTTCGGCCTACGCACAGGCTGCCGCTGCCGTCGGCGCGGACTCGCGGTGGGAAGGAGAGCAGGCCGCGCAGTGGTTGCTGCAATGGCTGGCCACTTCGGGCAAGCGGTGGGCGGTGGTCCTGGACGACCTGACGCGGCCGGCGGACCTGACCGGATGGTGGCCGCCCGCGACCGGGGCTGGATCGGTGGTCGTCACCACCCGACGCGGCGACTCCGCCCTACGGCGTGACAATCGGGTGCTGGTGCAGGTGGGCCTGTTCGCGGCCTCGCAGGCTCATGAATACCTGACCGCGAAGCTGGCAGCACACCCCGGCCTCGCTGACGACATCCACGGTGTGGCTGCCGACCTGGGATACCTGCCACTGGCCCTCGCGCAGGCTGCGGCCTACATGATCGACCGAAACATGGCATGCGGCGCCTACCGCGGTCGGCTCGCCGACTGTCGGCGTGGCCTCGAGCATCTGGTGCCTGAGCCGGAGTCGCTGCCCGACGAGCACCGGGCGACCGTCGCCGCGACCTGGTCGCTGTCCGTCGACCACGCCGACACCCTGCACCCGGCAGGCCTGTCACGGCCGTTGCTGCAGTTGGCGAGCCTGCTCGACCCGAATGGCATCCCGGCCGCGGTGCTCACCGCCCCGCCGGTATCGGCGTGGCTCAGCAACGCGGCCGGCGCCGAGGTCATGGCCGAGGACGTGCACGATGCGGTGCGTAACCTGCATCTGCTGAGCCTGGCCGTCCACGACCCGGGCAACCCCGCCCGCAGCCTGCGCGTACATGCCCTCATCCAGCGCGCCACTCGCGACCAGACCCCGCCCGCCGTGCGAGACAGCGCCACGGTTGCCGCCGCCGACGCGCTCCAGGCGGTATGGCCTGCCGCCGATACCGACCTGGATCCCGACCTCGGCCAGGCCCTACGAGCCAACACCGAACACCTGCACCACACCAACCCCGACCCGCTCTGGATACCCGACAACGGCGTACACGTCGTGCTGTTCACCACCGGCAGTCGCCTCGGCCAGGTCGGGCAAGTCCGGGCAGCCGTCGACTACCTCCAGCGCATGCACCAGATCGCGCACAGGCGCCTCGGACCCGTCCACCGTGACACCATGGCCGCCCGCGCCAACGTCGCCTACTGGCGGGGTGCGAGCGGTGACGTGGCTGGGGCAGTCGCGGCGTACGGGCTGTTGCTGGCCGACATCTCTCGCGTGCTCGGCCCCGACCATCCCGACACGTTGACCACCCGTGGCAATCTCGCGCGTTGGCGGGGGCAGGCCGGTGACGCAGTCGGGGCTGCGGCCGAGTCCGAGCAGTTGCTGGCCGACCGGGTGCGAGTGCTGGGACCCGACCATCCGCACACCCTGACCACCCGTGCCAACGTGGCCTACTGGCGGGGGCAGGCCGGTGACGCGGCCGGTGCGGCGGCCGCGTTCGAGCAGTTGCTGGCCGACCGGCTGCGGGTGTTTGGCCCCGACCATCCCGACACCTTGGCGACCCGTCACAACCTCGCCACCTGGCGGGGGGAGGCTGGTGACGCGGCTGGTGCGGCGGCCGCGTTCGAGCAGTTGTTAGCCGACCGGGTGCGCGTGGTGGGAGCCGACCACCCGGACACCCTGACCAGCCGTCATAGCCTCGCCGGTTGGCGGGGCGCGGCGGGGGACGTGGTCGGGACGGTTGCCGCGTTCGAGGACCTGTTCGCCGACCGGCTGCGGGCGCTCGGCCCTGACCACCCGGACACCCTCGCCACCCGCCACAGCCTGGCCTACTGGCGAGGCCAGGCCGGTGATGCGGCTGGTGCGGCGGCCGCGTCCGAGCAGTTGCTGGCCGACCGGCTGCGGGTGCTGGGACCGGATCACCCCGACACGCTGAAGACCCGCAGCAACCTCGCCGGCTGGCAGGGCCGGGCGGGAGATGCGGCTGGGGCGGTCGCTGTATACGAGCAGCTGTTGGCCGACCGGCTGCGGGTGCTCGGGCCAGACCACCCCGACACCCTGGCGACCCGCCGCAGTCTCGCCCACTGGCGGGAGCGGTGCGGCGACCTCTCTTCCGAGAACGGAGCCCGCACTGACACTGAAGAATGACGAAGACTGGACGTCACAGGTCCTCGCCGGCCCAGGCGGTTTCGAGACCGAGCTCTCACCGCCCATGTGCGTGGGGGAGCGGAGCGGTCAGCTCGCCCTGGCTGTGAGCCGCTGCCAGCCGGTGACGAGGCGGGCGCCGTTGTCGCGCAGTGCCACCCCGAGCCGGGTGGCCGGCACCATGAGCGTCGCGGCCGTCGCGAACGCGTTCTGCTTGGGCGCGGTGAGTTTGCGGTGCGCGCGCTCGTAAGCCTGCAGGGCCTGCTCGGGGTGGTCGTGGTGCTCGGCGAGAGTGCGGGCAAGGGTGTGCGCCCCCGCCATCGCCAGGCTCGACCCCTCCCCGAACAGCGAGACCGATGACGTGGCGTCGCCGAGCAGCCCGATGCGCCCCCCGGACCAGGTGTCGAGACGCACCTGGCTGACGGTGTCGAAGTAGAGGTCTTCGGCGTCACGTACGCGTTCGACCAGCTCGGGCACGATCCACCCGCCGCCCGCGTACGCCTGCTCGACGATGTTCTTGTGCTGGGCCGTGTCGCGGTGGTCGTAGCCCGGTACGGGCTTGCCGCGCCAGATGAGCGCCGCGATGCCGCCGTCGCCGCGTACCGGGTGGACGGAGGCGAGGCGGCCGGGCATGCCGTGCAGCAGCACGTCGGTCGTCGGGTTGAGTTCGCGTTCGACGGGCAGGGTGGCCACGTAGATCCCGCGGTGGGTGACGAAGCCGGTTTCCGGTCCCCAGACGAGCCTGCGGACCGTCGAGTGCTGCCCGTCGGTGCCGATGACCAGGTCGAACCGCCGGGGCGTGCCCCATTCGAAGGTGACGTCGCCGCCGCCGCCGTCCTGGCCGAGGGTGGCGTTGGAGTCACCGTAGATGATCTCGACGCTGTCGGCCACGGCATCGGTGATGATCGCCGCCAGGTCGGCTCGGGGTACCGTGTTCGTTGATCAGGCCGGAGCGAGCAGGCAGAACTCGTTGCCTTCCGGGTCGGTCAGGACCGTCCAATGAACGTCGCTGCCCAGGTCGACGGCCGCTGCGCCGAGCGCCAGCAGCCTGGACTTCTCGGCCTGCACGTCGTCGCCCGGGTATGGGCGCACGTCGAGGTGGACCCGGTTCCAGCCGGTCTTCACGTCGGGGGAGCGGATGAACTCCAGGAACGGGCCGACGCCCTTGGCGGAGCGCAGTGCCGCGCCGGTCTCGCTCGTCTCCAGCACGGCCCAGTCCGTGGCGCTGCCCCAGAAGCGGGCCATGGCCTGCGGGTCGGCGCAGTCGACGACGATTGCGGCGACCGGCCCGGTGTCGCGGTAGATCGGACGTGGTTCCAGTACGCAGAACTCGTTGCCCTCCGGGTCGGCCATGACCACCCACGGCACGTCGACCGGGCCGACGTCGACGGGGGTGGCGCCGAGGGCGGTCAGGCGCGCCACCAGTTCGGTCTGATGGGCAGCCGAGGTGGTGGCGAGGTCGAGGTGCACGCGGTTCTTCACCGTCTTGGGCTCCGCGGAGACGACCAGGTCGACGACGACGGCAACCGGGTCGGGGTACACGAAGCCCTCGGGTTCGAGGTTGGTCACGCCGGGTCCTTCGCTGGACATCGCCCAGCCGAGCGCTTCGGCCCAGAAGCGGCCCAGCGCGGAGTCGTCCCGAGCCTTCATGTTGATCTGAACAAGCCGCGTCGCCATGCCGGTGATCTTATCGGCCTCGCTGCGACCAGGGCCGACCACACCAGGTTTCCAGGACAGGCCGATGCCCGCCGAGTTCACTGCATCGCGGTGCGGTGCGGGTGGTCGAAGGACGTCGGGCAGTGGAACACCCACAGGCCGTAGCCCCGACCGATGGTGATGCCGGTGGGGCTGTTCGGTCCCTCCAGGGAGTGGAACTCGCCTGGCTGTTCGTCCTCTTCGACCGGTCGCCAACTGCCGGAGCCGCCGTCCCACTCGGTGCCGTGGATCCTCAGCAGCAGGCACATCGGCTCGTCGCACACCGTGCAGTCCATCGGGTACGGGTCGGTGAGGTGCCAGGACGCGAATCCTCCCAGCTTCCAGCCCGGGGCGATGGACAGGTCGTACTGGTAGCGGCGTGGGGGCGCGGCCGGTTCCTGCTCCCAGGCCCGGACCCGCACTGCCAGTTCCTTGGGCAGCAAGCCCGAGTACTGGTACTCGCGTACCTGCTCGGGGTGCAGCACACACGGTTCGGGCAGGTATTGCTCGGACAGGACCGCGGGTTCCGGTGGCGTGGTCGTCACCGCGCCCACGTCGGCGGCACGCCGCCAGCGCAGTTCCAGGCGCGGACAGTACCCCAGATCGTCATGGTCGAGCGGGCACCAGAGCACCTGGAGCAGGTCAGCGGTGTCAGGGCCGAGCCAGCCGGGGACGTCGCGCCGGTACAGCTGCAGCACCGGCAGCATCGCGATCGGCTGCTCGATCGACTCGTCGGGCTCAGTCGTGTCGAGGCCGTCCAGCTCCAACTGCTCCGCCTCGCTGAGCTGCAGCCGCTCGCCGCGGCGGGTCCGCCGCCAGGCGGTGTCGAGCAGCTGCCGCCACCGCCGTACCTGCTCGGGGCGCTTGGGGTCGTACGCGTAGTGGGTGTCCTCGTCGCAGTGCGGCCAGGGTTCGCCGGCGGGCCACAGCAGCGGACCGCCCACCGAGCTGTCGTGCACGGTCGGGTTGCCGGGGCGCGGGTGCAGGCGGGTGGCTGTGGCCGAGTGGGCCGCGAGCTCCGGGAACGCTGCGAGGACGGCGTGCGGGCGGGGCGGGGTCGTCCTGGTCATGGGCACTCCCTCGGGACCGTGCTGATCGGCGCGAGCCTAGCGGGAGCGGCTTCGAGAGTGAGTTCGGGTCCTCGGGCGGGAACGGTGCCCGCCCATGCCTTATGCCGGACCAACGACAGTCACACTGACCGTGCCGTGAGGCAACCGTGACGTCCGTGCCGACCCTGGCTGACATGAGAAAACAACTCGCCGCGCTACTCACCATCGCGGCAACTGCCGCGATGGTGCAGATAGCGACTCCAGCACAGGCCTTCATCGGCCTGTACCAGGTCAACGCCGTGAGCCCGGCAAACGCCAACTCACCGAAGAACATCTCCGCCTCATGTGCCCCCGGTGACGACATCGTCAGCGTCATGGGGCAGGTCAACAACGGCGGCGGTGACGTCCTGCTGACCCGTGCCTACATCGACGCCGCCGGCGGCGGCACCGCTTCCGGCATCGAGGCCATCGCGACAGCCGTCGCCTGGACCGTCGAGGTCACCGTCGTCTGCGCCCCGGCCGGTGCGCTCGTCAACCGGTCCGTGGTCCAGACGGTGTCCGCCTCCAACGTGAACGACAAGTTCCAGACCGCGGCCTGCCCCGCGGGCGACAACATCGTCGGCGGCGGCTACTTCCTGACCGACGCCTTCGGCAACGTGTCCATCGACGAGGTCAGCTACGACGCCGCGATGACGCAGCTGTCCGTCACGGCCTACGACAACGCGGCCGTCGGCAACTACACCCTGACGACGCAGGCGGTCTGCGCCGACCCCCTGCCCATCAGCGACTACTGGAGCGCCACCTCCGCGTCCAACCCCAATTCACCCAAGGGCACCAACGGGGCTGCCTGCCCCGCCGGCTCGCAGGTGTCCGCAGTCGGTGGCGTGATCACCGGCGCGCTCGGCGACGCGTCGATCGCCACGCTCACCCCGCTGCCCGTGGGCGGCGGCATCGTGGCACGCGAGGTCGGCCCCTTCGCCGGCAACTGGAGTCTGCAGATGCAGCGCATCTGCATCGGATAGCGGTCCGCCCGGACACCGCGCCCGGTTCTCCCAGGAGGAGGACCGGGCATGTCCGCGCCCGCTGGTCGGCGGGGCTCCAGATCCGCTGGGAGGCCAGGCGGCCGGCGGTCAACCCGTGTTCGGTGTGGTGTGATTCGATGCCTGGCTCCCCAACGGGGTGGGGGCGTGGCGGCGTTCCCGTGCGCGTAGCCCCGGTCGGGGTGTCACCGCGCTGACGTGGTGCTGCGGGTTGTAGGGGGCACAGCCGCTGTCGCTGGCCTTCGCGTCGTGCATGGCCAGGTCGGCGTGGTGCATCAGCAGCCGCAGATCGCCGGTGAGGCTGCGTTCGGCGACGCCGATCGACATGCGCAGTTCGATGAGCTCGCCGTCGGGCAGCCGCAGCGGGTGTGCGCTGACCAGGTGCCGTACGTGCCATGCGTGGGCCAGGGCGTCGGTCAGCAGCGCGTGCCAGGCGAACACGAACTCGTCGCCGTGGATGCGGGCGGCGAACGTGTCCGGCAGGTGTGTGCGCAGTACGAGCGCGATGTGCTGCAGCGCCCGGTCGCCGACCTCGTGGCCGTGGGTGTCGTTGATGGCTTTGAACTGGTCGAGGTCGGCGAAGCCGAGGCTCAGCGGCCGGTGGTCGGCGTAGCGGCGGCCCAGTTCGTCCAGCGCGCCAGCCCGGTTGGGCAGGCCGGTGAGGGCGTCGACGTGCACCGCGTGCCACAGCCGGGCGAGCAGCCGCCGTCGCAGGCGGGAGCCGGTGAGCCGGCAGATGATCAGTGCGGTTCCCGCGGCCAGCGTCGCGAGTGTCAGGGCGGACAGGGTGGTCGACATCGCGGAGCGCCTCCTCGGCGGCGTCGGCTGCGGCGGGTCGGTGGGCCGCGGCGTCCGCGCCGGTCGGTGGTGGCGGCGAGGGGCCGCCCGGGGGCCACGTACGTACAACGGTCGATGCCTGTGATGTGTGGCGGCTGCGGGCGGCCGGATCTGACGGAATGCCGCGACGCCGGATCCTGCTCGGCTCGGCCGTCCGTGATCAGCACACGTCCTCGGCGGCACGTCGAACCGCCCGCGGCGGGTGTCGCCGAAGGTCTCACGTGCTGCGGACTACCTGGTTGAACGCCTCCTTGTGCCACGGTGCCGGGGCCGTGTCGTCGCGGCGGCGGTCTTCGGGCAGGCAGGACAGCACGTAGAGCACGATGGCCGGGCCGCCGAACATACCCGCCAGGATCAGGAGCGTCAGGGCATCGGTGCCCGGTTCGTATGCGGCGATCTCGGTGGGATGCGCCCAGCCCTGCGGATCGACCAGCACGGCGACGTCGCTGCCGATGCCGCGCTGGTTCGGCGTGCGCAGGAGGCCGGCCAGCGGCCTGCCCTGCGCGTCGGTCACCCGGTAGAGGTAGTCGCCGCCGTCCTCGGACAGGTCGTGGCCGACGAGCTGGGTCACCGTCGCGGTGACCGTGCGTCCGCGCTCTCCGAGCACCGCGTCGGAAGCCGCCATCATGATGGTCAGCTGCCCGAAGGACAGCAGACACCAGGCGATGCAAGCCATTACGGTGCGCCCGACTCCGGTGCAGCCGAGCAGGCCCACGGCCGTGATCGGAACGGCGGTCACGGCCAGCATCACCGGAAACCGCAGGCTTCCGGGTCCCGGGTCGAGGCCCTGCGCGGTGCCGATCCACGCGCCGGCCGTCAGCGCCGCCGCGGCCAGCGCCGATACGACCCCGATCCGGAACAGGATTCGCAGAACCACGCCTGGACGGTATCGCCCGCGCGCTCGCCGACGAGCCCGGCCGATCTCCAGGCCGGACCGTCGCGTTGCACAAGCCCGGTGCCCGCACGTGTCGTCGTACAGGCACCGGGCCGGGTCGGAGGACTACCAGCCGACGGCTACCAGCAGGAACTTCGGGTTGCCGGCGGAGACGAACGAGGACTGGTCGGCGTAGTCGTCGTACGGGAAGCCGTACGACAGTTTGTTGATCGCGTTGTCGTGCCAGAACTTCGAGTAATAGTTCGCGGGCGCGGCCTGGTAGTACAGGCTCGGCGTCGACCATTGGGCGCGTGGCAGGTGCGCCACGTGCCGGTTGAGGGCCGAGCACATGGCCGGGTCGTTGGCCAGCACTCCCGCGCAGCCGGTGATGTCGGCGGTGGTCGCGGTGACACCCACCGACGCGGCGTACGAGCTGAGGTAGTCGGCGTACTGGCCGCCGGGCCGGAACGCCGGGTCGCTGCCCGGCGTCGGGATCCGGTACGGCGCCTGCACCTGTCCGAGGTGCTTGAACTCGGCAGGTACGGCATTGACGAACCGCTGGAACGTCACGGCCCGGTCCTCGGCGAACGTGGCCTGGTCCTCCCCGACGGACACGTCGTAGCCGGTGTGGGAGACCAGCCGCATGGCCAGCTTCAGCCCGAACGCGTCGACCCGGGTGGTGTTGCCGTTGAACTGCGCCGGCCCGACCGTGAACTCGATGAAGTCCCAGTACTGGCCGGTGGGGGAGCCGAGGTGGAAGTACATGCGCCCAGCCGTGTTGACCGGCATGTCGAAGTACGGCTGCTCGGCGATCGACCGGGCCACGCCGTTGTAGCTCCAGAACACCTGGCTGTCCGGGTACCGGCCGTTCGTGCGGTTCAGAATCTTGAGCATGACGACGTTCTGGGCGGGCGGGATGCTGCCGGTCTCACCCCAGAAACCGCCCGGGCTCGGCGACGGCGAGCTGCTCGGCGGCACCGGGCTGGGGCTGGTCGGGCCGTTGCCGGTCCGCACCGCGAACTCCCACAGCGAGTAGCCGTAGGCGGTGGTGCGGGCGGTGCCGTACAGGCGCACGTACCGGCCGACGCCGTTGACGTTGAGGGTCTGGGTGCCGCCGGCTGCGGTGGTGGTGGCGTAGACGTCGGTCCACGGGCCGGTGGCGCTCGGTCCGACCTGGATCTGGAAGGCGCGGGCCGAGGCCGCCTCCCAGTTGAGCACGACCTGGCAGATCGGCAGTGCGCCGCCGAGGTCGACCTGGATCCACTGCGGGTCGCTGAACGCGCTCGACCAGCGGGTGCCGGTGCTACCGTCGAACGCCGCGGCGGCGGACATGGCGGCGCTTTCAGCCGACGACGCGGTCGCGGGCCGGTTCAGCGCGGCGTTGGCGGTGCCGCAGCCGCCGGTGCCGCCGCTCGTGCCGTACACCTGGAACTCCCACAGCGAGTAGCCGTAGGCGGTGTTGCGGGCGGTGGCGTACAGGCGGAGGTAGCGGCCCGAGCCGCTGACCGCGAGGGTCTGCACCCCGCCGGGACCGGTGGTGGTGCTGTAGACCGTGGTCCACGGCCCGGACGCCGAGCCGGCCAGCTGGATCTGGAACGCCCGCGCCGACGCGGTCTCCCAGTTCAGCACGACCTGGCTGACGGTGTGGGTGGCGCACAGGTCGACCTGAATCCATTGCGGATCGCTGAACGCGCTGGACCAGCGGGTGCCGGTGTTGGAGTCGAACGCCGCGGCTGCGGGCGTGGCCGCGTTCTCGGCCGACGACGCCGACGCGCCGCAGTGGGGGGTGATCAGCGGGTCGGCGGCGTGCGCGCCGGATCCGGTGAGGGCCACGACGTAGGCGGCCAGCAGCAGCATCAGTGCCGCTGTGACGGCGAGCAGTTTGGCGGGTCCGCGGTGGCGAGCCACGGACCGCACGAGCGTAGACATGGATTCTCCCTGTTGGGGTGGACGGGACAGCGCGGCGCGGGGGGCTGTTCCGTGCCGCGGACAGTGCAGAGAGCGCTCTCCCGCGAGATTCGTCGCCGCGAGTCCTCCTGTCAAGTCCATCGATGCCATCGCTGGCGGGCAGACCCTGTGAGGATGGGGCCATGAGTTCTTCGCAACCCGCCGCCGGCCCCGGGCCTGCCCGGGACCACGGTTACCTGCTCGACAACGCCCGAGTGCAGGCGGGCGAGCGGTTCACCTGGCTGGCCGAGCTGTTCGACGGTGTCACGCGCGGGCACGTCGACAGGCTCGGGGTGGCCGCGGGCTCGCGCTGCTGGGAGGTCGGCGCCGGCGGCCCCAGCATCCCCGAGGCGCTGGCCGCGGCCGTCGGGCCGACCGGCCATGTCCTCGCCACGGACATCAATCCGGCCTGGTTGGACCCGCACGCCCGGTACGAGGTGCGCCGGCACGACGTCGTCGCGGACCCGCCGCCGCAGCCGGGCACGTTCGACCTGGTGCACGCGCGGCTCGTGCTCGTACACCTGCCCGACCGGGCGCGGGCGCTGGCGTCGATGGTGGCGGCGCTGCGGCCCGGCGGATGGCTGCTGGTGGAGGACGCCGACACCGAGCTGCAGCCGCTGGCGTGCCTCGACGAGGTCGGCCCGGCGCAGGAGCGCGCCAACCGGCTGCGGCGCGCCGTGCGGGAGCTGATGACCCGCCGCGGCGCCGACCTGCGCTTCGGCCGTACGCTGCCGCAGGTCTTGCGGGCGGCGGGCCTGGTCGACGTCGCGGCGTCGGGCTGCTTCCCGGTCGGCGGGACCGCCTGCGACCGGCTGGAGGCCGCGACCGTGCGGATGGTCCGCGCCGAGCTGCTCGCCGCGGGGCTGGCCGACGACGCCGAGATCGACTTGCACCTGGCCGCCGTCGACGCCGGCGAGCTCGACCTCACCCTCGCGCCGCTGATCTCGGCATGGGGACGCCGCCCGGGTTGAACAGCCATCTGCCGCAGGTGGCCGGGTGCCGCCCGGCCGGCGGTGGCGTCAGGCGGGCGCGCCGTACCCGTGTTCCTTGATGCGCTGCGCGGACTGCTCGTAGACGGCGGGATCTGCGGCCGGCAGCGTCCCCAGGCCGTCGACGTAACGGTTGTACATGCAGAACGCCGCCGCGATCAGCACCGTGTCGTGCACCTCCAGGTCGGTGGCGCCCTCGGCGCGGGCCGCGTCGACCAGCGCCGTGGTCACCTTGCGGCCGTCCTGCTGCACGGCGGCCGCGATCCGCAGCAGCGCGCGCAGCTTCGCGCTGATGTCGGCGGCGTCGAGGTCGGCCCGGACCTGCTGGACCAGCGGCATGCCGGCGTCGAGCTGCGCGGCCGCGAACGCCGAGTGTGACGAGCAGCAGAACACGCACTCGTTGAGCCCGGAGACGTAGGCGGCGATCAGCTCCCGCTCCCCGGCGCTCAGCGTCGGGTGCGGCGCGTGCAGCAGCGCCTCGGCCAGCGCGTTGAGCGGCCCCGCGGTCTCCGGCCGGAACCGCATCGGCCCGTTGATGCCGGGAAACCGGCTTTCGTCCACACCGAGGTCGATGTGCGCCATCGCCACTCCTCACTGACCGGCGTGCGGCCGCCGCACACTCCTTGGGCATTCTCCCAGCTCGATACGGGGGTTCGCTTCTTCGTATGTGCGCTTCTGGGGCCGGTCGGTCCGGTGTGGAGCAGTCGGCCTGCCGCGACGCCAGGCCCGGCCGGTTGCGCAATTTCGCTGCTGGCAGGCGCGCGACGGCGCTGCCACGCTGACGACATGTCCGACGTGGAGCATATGGGCGGTCAGGCGCAGCTGCGGGCCGCGACGATGACGGCGCAACTGCGCGAGCTGGTGCACACCGAGTCGCCGCCGGGGGCGCTGCCGCAGCTGAACGCCTGCGCCGACCTGCTGTCGGCGTGGGGCACGGCGGCCCTGGGCCGCCCGCCGCGCCGGGTGGTCCACGACGGGCTGCCGCATCTGCTGTGGGCCGCCGAGGACCAGCGGGTGCTGCTGCTGGGCCACTACGACACGGTATGGCCGGCCGGCACCGTCGAACAGTGGCCCTTCACGGTACGCGGGCCCATCGCCACCGGGCCGGGGGTGTGCGACATGAAGTCCGGCATCGTCCAGATGCTCACCGCCCTGACGCTGCTGCCCGACACCTCCCGCGTCGGCCTGCTGCTGACCTGCGACGAGGAGACCGGCTCGGTGACGTCCCGGCCGCTGATCGAGCAGCAGGCCCGCCGCTCCCGGGCGGTGCTGGTCGGCGAGCCGAGCACCGAGGACGGGGCGCTGAAGGTGGCCCGCAAGGGCGGCTCGATGTACCGGATCACGGTGCAGGGCCGGGCCGCGCATGCCGGGGTGGAACCGCACCGGGGCGTCAACGCGGCCGTGGAGCTGGCCCACCAGGTGCTGGCCGTGCGTTCCTTCGCGGCGGGCGGGACCAGCGTCACCCCTACCCTGCTCAGCGCGGGGACGATGACCAACCAGGTGCCGGAGTCGGCCGTGTTCTGCGTGGACGTGCGCGCCTGGACCCGTGACGAGCTGGAGCGGGTCGACCGGCTGGTGCGGGCGATGACGCCGCAGGTGCCCGGCGCGGCGCTGTCGGTCGGCGGCGGCGTCAACCGCTACCCGCTGCCCGAACACGTCGCGCTGCCGCTGCTGGACCTGGCCCGGGGCGCGGCCCGCCGGCTCGGCCTGGCCGAGGTGCGCGGCGCGCACGCGCCGGGCGCGTCCGATGCGAACTTCACCGGCTCGCTGGGTGTGGCGACCCTGGACGGGCTCGGCGGGGTCGGCGGGGGTTCGCACGCGCGCAGCGAGTGGGTCGACGTGTCGCAGATGCCCGCGCGGGCGGCGCTGCTGGCGGGGCTGATCGCCGCGGTGCTGGAGCAGCCGCGCGGCCGGGCCCGGCGGGCGGCGGCGGGAGCCGCGACCGGCTGACAGTCCACAT
This sequence comes from Catellatospora sp. NPDC049133, assembly GCF_040648455.1. Lineage (NCBI taxonomy): Bacteria > Bacillati > Actinomycetota > Actinomycetes > Micromonosporales > Micromonosporaceae > Catellatospora > Catellatospora sp. NPDC049133. The sequence goes on along the minus strand of NZ_JBEZDT010000029.1, from coordinate 30,449 downwards.
CGGCGTGTCGTCGGCGTGCCTGACCGCAGGTGGGCCGCGGGCCGGTACGCTCCGGGCGGCCGTGTCGCGCGGCCCCGACCATGCCGGAGGCGACGACCGTGACCCAGCAGCCGAACCGGACCCCGCCGCGGTTCGGTGTCGAGGAGGAGTTCCTCGTCGTAGACGCGGCCACCGGCGTTCCGGCGCCCCGCGCGGCCGAGGTCGTGGAGAAGGCGTCCGCGACGCTCGGCGCCCGCGTCTCGGGTGAGATCACGACGCTGCAGCTGGAGACCCGGACCGACCCGTGCGTGGGCATGGCAGAGCTGGCCGCGCAGGTCGGGCAGGCCCGCCAGGTGGTCGCCGCGGCCGCCGACGCCGCCGGGCTGCGGCTGCTGTCGGCGGGCTCCGCACCGGTCGCCGGGCCCGTCCCGCCGCCGATGACCACCGGGCCACGGCAGACCCGCGGCATCGAGACGTTCCGCGGCCTGCACGACGAGCTGGCCATCTGCGCCCTGCACGTGCACGTCGAGATGCCCGACCGTGACCTGGCCGTCGCCGTGTCCAACCACCTGCGCCCGCACCTGCCCGTGCTGCTGACCCTGACCGCCAACTCGCCGTACTGGGACGGCCGCGACACCGGGTACGCCAGCTGGCGCACCATGACCTGGCCGCGCTGGCCGGTGGCGGGCCCGCCGCCGCGCTTCGACTCCGCCGCCCACTACGACCAGGTCGTCGACACGTTGCAGGAGGCCGGTGCGCTCGTGGACCGGGGCACCGTCTTCTGGGACGTGCGTCCCTCGGCGCAGCACCCGACCCTGGAGGTCCGGGTCGCCGACGCGGCGCTGACCGCCGAGGAGGCGGTGTGGTACGCCGTCGTCGTCCGGGCCTTGGTGACGCACCTGTCGGCGGTCGCCGGGCGCGGTGAACCCGCCCCGGATGTGCCCGAGCAGCTGCTGCGCGCCGCGTACTGGCGGGCCGCCCGCGACGGCCTCGACGGCGACGGCCTGGACCTTGCCACCGCCCGGCTGCGCCCGGCCGGTGAGCTGGCCCGTGACCTGGTCGCACTGGTCGAGCCGCAGCTGCTCGCCAACGGCGAGTACGAGTACGTGACCGCAGGACTGGATCGGCTGCTGGACGGCGGGTCCGGGGCCCGGCGGCAGCGCGCGGCGTCCCAGCGCGGCGGCCCGGCAGCGGTCGTCGACTACGTCGCCGAGCAGACGACGGGTCAGCGCCAACAGGGCAATCCGGCGTAAGCGCGACGGCCCGCCGGTGGGCGATGCTGGACGGCGAAGCCACCCCTTTGGAGGCCCCGTGAACGCCGTCGCCACTGTCCCGTTTCACCTGGACCGCCTCGACCCCGAGCAGATGAGCCGCACCGCCCAGGAGTTCGCCGACCGGATGGCCGCCCGCCGGTCGGTGCGCGAGTTCTCGCCCGAACCCGTCCCGCTGGACGTCGTCGAGAACGCCGTCCGCGCCGCCGCTACCGCGCCCAGCGGCGCGAACGTGCAACCGTGGCGTTTCGTCGTCCTCACCGACCCGGCCCGCAAGCGGGCGCTGCGGCTCGCGGCCGAGGCCGAGGAGCGGGAGTTCTACACCCGCCGCGCCCCGCGCGAGTGGCTGGAGGCGGTCTCGGCGATGGGCACCGACTGGCACAAACCGTTCCTGGAGACGGCCCCCGTCGTCATCGTCGTGTTCGAGGTCCACCAGGGCCCGAACACCCCCAAGCCGTACTACGTCAAGGAGTCCGTCGGCATCGCCGTCGGCGTGCTCATCACCGCGCTGCACCTGGCCGGGCTGGCCACGCTCACCCACACGCCGAGCCCGATGCGTTTCCTCAACGAGATCTGCGGCCGCCCGGCCGAGGAGCGGGCGTGCGTGGTGATGCCCGTCGGCCGGCCCGCCGACGGGGTCACCGTGCCCGCCCTGTCCCGCAAGCCGCTACCGGAGGTGCTCGTCCACCGCTGAGCGGGCCAGGTCCTGGGTGAAGAACTCGTGCAGGGGCCGCACGTGCCGGTCCTCGCGCCGCCACTCGGCGAGCAGATCCTCCAGCAGATGCAGCTCCTGCACCAGCTCGCCGCCGCGGTACCGGCGGACCACCGGGTGGATGAAGGCGCTCTCGGCGGCCCGGTCGGGCTGCGGATGCCGCTCGATGGCGAACACGTCGGCGTACTCGTCGCGGCCCCAGCGCAGCCCGAACGTGTACAGGTGCGGCTGGTCGCCGAACCGGGCGACCGCGTAGTCCTCGGGCAGGTCGTGGTAGTGCCGCACCCGCCCGGACGCCGGGTCGACGACGAGGGCGTCGGTGAGGAACTCGAACTGCGTCCACAGCGCCGAGCTCCAGTTGACCCGGTCCAGCACCGCCGCCGTCAGCGAGCCGGCGTCGGCGTCGACCTCGTCGTAGGGCAGCGGCACCTGCTCGTAGCGCTCCCGCAGCAGCTGGGTCAGGGTGCGCAGGTTGTACCGGAAGCCGTCGATGAACGCCGAGGACGCCTTCTTGAAGTCCCGGTCCTGGGCCAGCGTCCCGGCGAAGTACAACCCGTCGACGTCGAGCGACTGCCAGTCGGGGCGGGTGGCGGGCATCCGGCCGTTCGGGGTCATCCGCGGCCGGCAGCCGTCGCCGAACAGCGACGTGTCCATGGCGAACCCGGTGCAGCGCAGCACCGACTCGTACTCCATGACCGCGGTCTCCCCGTCGGCGTGGGTGTAGGTCAGGCTGACCTCGAACCGGTCGCCGACCGGGCGGATCTCGTCGATGACGCAGTCGAGCACCGAGTGCAGCGTCTTGAACTGGTAGCTGTCCAGCACCGCCCCGTGGTGGCCGCGTACGTCACCGGGATGCTTGGTGTTCCATGCCAGCCGCAGCGGCCGCGGGCTCGCCAGATGGATCATCGCGGCATGGCCGAGCAGCGCCGATGCGGTCTCGAACGCGGAGTTGCCCTTGCCGAGGATCAGCACCCGCTGGTCGGCGTAGTCGGCCGGGTCGGTGCTCATCGCCTCGTAGCCGACGGCGTGCTCGATGCCCTTGACGTCGGGGATGTTCGGCCGGCCCCAACCGGTCGCCACGACCAGGCAGTCGGCCAGGACCACCCCGTCGGCGGTGTGCACCGCGAACCCGTCCCCGGCCCGGTCCACCCGCCGCACATCGGTGTCGTAGCGCACGTTGAGCTTGTGGTGGCGGCCGAAGTCGCCCAGGTAGCGGACCATGTCGTCGGCATGCGGGAAGTACTCGCGGCTGTAGTCGGCGAACGGCAGCTCGGCCGGGTCCTGCAGCAGCGAGTTCCAGTCCCAGCGCAGGCGGATCTCCGGGTCGGTGCTGACCGAGTGGACCTTGTTGAGGGAGATGAGCTTGCGATGGCGGGGGAAATGGCGGAAGAACTCGGCAGGCTCCGGCGCCCGTTCCAGGGTGAGGTAGTCGGCTCCGGCCTGCTGCAGGTAGTAGCTCAGCTGGAGTCCGGCCGGGCCCGCGCCGACGATCACATACCGGTGGCGGACCCCGACCGGCGCACTGTCTGTCATGGACACTCCTCCTCGGGGATGCCACGACACTCCATCATCGATAACGATGCGTCAATGCTTCGTGCGCGGTGGGTCGCGCCGCCGATCCGGTCCGTTGGCCGCGCGGTGCTAGATTCGCGCGGTGACCTCGCTGCTGTCGTTGGCCGTCGAGGGCCTGCGCGTGATCGTGCGGATCGACGGCGAGGACGTCAGCCGCGCCGATGACAACGACGGCCCCGACCCGTGGCACGTCCTCGTGCCGGTGAACCGCTTCGTGGCGACCGACGAGCCCACGACCGCGACGATCGCCTGCTGTCCCGGCTGCGGCCCGGACTGCGTCGCCATCGAGACGCGCATCCGCCGCGAAGGCGATACCGTGCGCTGGGAGTGGGGCCGGACCCGGGTGAGTTGGCAGGTCGATCGGCGAACGGCGGTGTTCGACGCTGCCGCCTATGACGCCGAGGTGGCCCGCATCGGGGCCGACCACAGCTGGGAGACCGCGGAACGCCGGGCCGGGCGCCTCATCCTGACCGACCTCGCACTGCCGCCGGGAGTCGGGGCCGTCAAGGTTCGTGCCGCTGACGCCGGTGAGCTCGTGGTGTGGCTCGAAGAGCTGGACACATACCAGATCTTCGTGAGCGTGCCGTGGGAGCCGGAGCGGCCCGACGAGAGCGCCGCGCAGGTGCGGGCCCTGCTGGCCGGACCACCCGAGCGCTGGCATGCGGAATGGCACAGCGTCAAGGGCAGCCAGGATCCGCCGGTCTACGCCGGCGGATCCTGGACAAGGCTTCAGTGGTGAGGAGGCGGCCCTGCGCGGTCGGTCTCCTCGGTCCGGGTCTTGCTCACTTGAAGCGGACGAACTGCGAGAACTGGCTGTTGGCGGTGCCCACCGACACGGTGCGGTGGCTGTAGGCCGATCCGCCGTTGTAGTTGTACTCGTCGACCTCGAACGTGCCGTTGGAGTTCACCCTGGTCACGAACGCGACGTGGCCCCAGGTGCCGCCGAGGCGGACCGCGACGTCACCGGCTTTCGGGCTGCCGTACACCGGGATGCCGGCGCTGCGGGCGGCGTTGGCCCAGTTGTTGGCGTTGCCCCAGTGGACGCCGTCGTAGTAGTTGTGGAACGCGATGCCCAGGCGGCTGCGTACCGCCCACGCCGCGAAGCTGGTGCACTGGCCCTTGTAGAAGTTCCACGGGTCGACACCGGTCGTCGCCCCGCGGTAGGGGTAGTCGTCCTTGGCCGGGTAGCTGTCGCCGCCGCCGGTGGGTGCGGGCTGGTGCGAGGCGTTGTTGTTCTTCAGCGAGGCGTTGAGGTTGACCTTCGCCCCGGACGCGATGTCCTGCGACGTGCCGCCGAAGTCGCTGTTGTAGTACACGCGGATGGTGCTGCCGGTGCGGTTCCACGCCGACGCCGCGTTGTTCTTCACGCACAGGCCCTGGCCGTTGCCGGCGCTCTTGAACTCGTAGCACGACGGCTGGGTGGCACCGTAGTCGGCCAGCGACGACCCGTGGTCGGAGATCGACCCGGCGAAGTCGCTGTTGTAGTAGTAGCAGAACTCGCCGCTGTCGCAGACGCCGTCACGTGACGCCGCGTGGGCCGGTGTCGCGGCGACGCTCGCGCCGGACACCGCGATGGCGATGATGACGCCCGCGGCGCGCAGTGCGCGTCCGACTCTTCCTGACATGGTTTGCCTCCCCGGGGGATGGAACTGAGGTGCACGGTGAGGCGACGGTACGAAGCCGACTTACACACTTCGTACATTCCCGCTACAAACGCCGGACTTGCCAGCGCGATCTGACCCATCGTCGAACCGAAGCTTCACGATGCGAGGGATGCGACAGGGCCTTGCTCCGCCACGATGTCTGTCCGTTGTGTGCGGCCAGGTAACGGCCAGATAACGATCTTCCGGTCGTCAGTGACGGCCGGGGATCGATGCGTGCTGAGAGCTGTGAGTCCAACGACATTTCCGTGACCGCTGATCATGGCCAGGATGGGTCGGCGCCGGACGGCCCATGCCCGTTCCTGTGCCCGCCGCGTCCTACCGGCCAGGCTCGACAAGCGGGGCTGACATTGACGCCAACCCTGGCTAGGTTGCCTCCCGTTGCGGCATCCGAGCGGAGAGAGTCGTCGTGCGTCAGATCGTGTCGCCCATTTCATCGAGACGTAGGCCATTGCCGGTGCCGCCGTCATCCACATCGTTCGCGCCGGTGACGCCGCGCCGCAGCGCACCGGCGCGGCACGCGGGGCGGTGGGTCGGTGTGGTGCTGGCGGTGGCACTGGGCGTGGTCGCGCAAGGCCAGTTGCCCGCGCAGGCCGCAGGTGATTCAGGCCGCCCGGCCGCCGCGGCGCAGCCGCAGCCGGCCCGTGGCCGCTCGGCGGTGACCGAGCCCGCCCGCAAGGACCCGACCGCCGACAAGCGCATGACCCGGCCCGACAACGTCGCGTGGCCGATCCTGGCCACCCGCGAGTTGGAGGTCGCGGCGGCGAACTCCCCTGCGAACGTCGGTGGCCTGCCGGTCCAGGTACTCCCGGTTCGCACGGCAGGTGCTTCGACGCGTTCCGCGCAGGCGACGCCGCAGCGGGCGCGGGTGCACGTGTACGACCGTGGTGCCGCAACCCGGGCAGGGATCGACGGGCCGGTGTTCACCGTTTCCAGATCCGACGGCGGTGACAACGCGGCCGCCCGCATCTCGGTGGGCTACGGTGGCTTCGCGCATGCCTTTGGTGGCGACTGGGGTGCCCGACTACGACTCGTGACGCTGCCCGCGTGCGCTCTCACCACACCCGAGCAGGCCGCGTGCCGAACCGTGACACCGCTGGCCTCGGTGAACGACGTGTCCGGACAGGCCGTCACCGCGGACGTGGATCTGGCGGCAACCGGCTCCGACGCGAAGGTGCTGGCGCTCAGCGCCGGTGTCTCCTCCAGCCAGGGTGCCTACACCGCGACCAAGCTCTCGCCCTCGTCGTCGTGGCAGACGCAGCTGTCCTCCGGCGGCTTCAGCTGGAACTACCCGGTTCGGGTGCCGACGCCGGCCAACGGGTTCACGCCGACGGTCGGGCTCGCGTACTCCTCTCAGGCCGTCGACGGTCGGACGTCGGCGACCAACAACCAGGGCTCCTGGATCGGAGAGGGCTTCACGTTCGAACCCGGCTACATCGAACGCCGCTACAAGCCGTGCGCCGATGACGGCCACCAGACCTCGGGCGACCAATGCTGGGCGTTTCACAACGGCACCGTCATGATGGCGGGCCGCTCCGGCGCCCTTGTGAAGATCAGCGACAACAGCTGGAAGCTGTCGCAGGACGACGGATCCAAGGTGGAGCGGCTCACCGGCGCCGTGAACGGCGACAACGACGGCGAGTACTGGAAGCTCACCGCGACTGACGGCAGCCAGTACTTCTTCGGCTTGAACCGTCTGCCGGGCTGGACCACGGGCAAGACCGCGACAGACTCCGTGTGGTCGGCGCCGGTATACGGCGACGACACCGGTGAGCCCTGCCACCAGTCGTCCGGCTTCGCCGATTCGCACTGCGACCAGGCATGGCGCTGGAACCTCGACTACGCCATCGACCCTCGCGGCAACGTCATCTCGTACTACTACGCCCGGGAAACCAACCACTACGCCAGGGGCGGGCGGACCGACGTCGACGGAGTCCGCTACGACCGCGGGGGGTACCTGACCCGCATCGACTACGGCCAGCGCGACGGCGAGGTCTACGCGAGCGCCGCGCCGGCCCGCGTGCAGTTCGACACCGTCGAGCGTTGCATCCCCTCGGCAGGTGTCGGCTGCGATCCGGCGGACCTCGATGAGAGCACAGCAGCGTCTTGGCCCGATGTGCCCGTCGACCTGATCTGCGCGGCCGGCACCCATTGCAAGGACGTACAGCGCTCGCCCACCTTCTTCACCCGCAAGCGCTTGGTGTCGATCCGGACCGAGATCCGTACCGGTGCGACGTGGACACCGGTGGAGTCATGGGATCTGGAGCACGACTTCAAGGTCAACGACGACAATTCTCGTACATTGTGGCTGAAGAAGATCACCCGGAACGGCCACTGGGGTGGTGCCACCACGAGCCTGCCGCCGACCGAGCTCGACGGCATCCAACTGCCCAACCGCATCGTGCCGGACGGCGACAACCTCGGTCCGCTCATCCGATACCGGCTGGCCACGGTGAAGACCGACACGGGCGCGCAGATCACCATCAATTACAAGGCGCCGGACTGCACCAAGGACAACCTGCCCACGGCGGGGCACTCCACGCTGCGTTGCTACCCGGTCATCTGGAACCCGCTCGGCGGCGATGACGAGGACAAGGCGACTGACTGGTTTCACAAATACGTCGTCGACAGCGTCGTGACCGACGACCTGGTCGGCGGCAATCCCGACATGGTCGCGGCCTACCAATACGTCGGCACGCCCGCGTGGCGCAAGGCCGACCCGGACGGCATCACCGAGACCGCAGACCTGACCTGGTCTGACTGGCGGGGTTACCCGCAGGTGACCGTGCGAACCGGTGACGGCCAGAACATGCCCACGCGCACCGACCACTTCTTCATGCGAGGTATGAGCGGCGCGAAGAAGGCCGACGGCTCGACTCCCGCGGTATCGGTGACCGACTCGACCGGCAAGACTTTCACTGACCACGACGAGCTGTCCGGCTTCGAGCTGGAGAGCATCGTCTACAACGGCAGCGAGATCGTCTCGAAGTCGGTCAACGAGCCCTGGCGTGTGATCACCCGTACGCAGACTGAGTCATGGGGCGAGCTCAAGGCCTCGATGGTGGACACCGGGGTGGCGCGCGAGCTCGTCGCCCTGCCGGATGACGCTCAGGGCCAGCCGCGCTGGCGCGAGACGCAGGTCGCCAGCAAGCGCGACTCCTGGGGCCGGGTCGTGGAGTTCGACGACCTCGGTGAGGTCGGACCCGGCAAGGACGGCGACGACCGGTGCGTGCGAACCTGGTACGCCGACAACCCCGATCTCTACCTTTACTTCCACGTGTCCAGAGTGCAGACGGTGTCCGTGAAGTGCGCCGTCACCTCCCCGAACCTGTCCACCCAGCTGCTGGCCGACACCCGGACCAGCTACGACCTTCAGGCCTGGGGCGAGGCGCCGGTCAAGGGCACGCCTACCCGAACCGAGACCCTCGACCAGTACGACGGCGCCGACGTGCGCTACGTCCGGGACTCGGAGACCACCGCGCTGGACGGGTACGGCAGGCCGCTGTCGTCGAAGAATGCGCTCGATGGCCGCACGCTGTACGAGTATGTCGACGTCGACGGGTTCAACGCCCAGACCAAGACCACCAACGAAATCGACCACGCGTCGACCACCGTCATCGATCCCGGCTACGGGGTGGTCACCACCGTTTTCGACGCCAACGGCAAGCGTACCGACATGCAGTACGACCCGCTGGGGCGTCTCACCGCAGTCTGGCTCGCCGACCAGGACAAGGCCCAGGGCGCCAAGCCGAATCTCAAGTTCGGCTATCAGATCCGGCGCGACCGGACCTCGGTCGTCACCTCCGAGCGACTGCTCAACGACGGCAGCTACCGGACAACCCATGAATTGTTCGACGGACTGCTGCGCGGCCGGCAGACGCAGGCGCCCGGGCCCGGCGGTGGATGGCTGCTGACCGACACGTTCTATCTGGGCACAGGGCAGGAAGGCAAGAGCAACGCCACCTACCTCGCGCTCGGCACGGCCGGCGATACGCCGATCATCGTTCCCGAGGGCTCGGTGAACGGCCAGACCTCGACCATCTTCGACGGTGCGGATCGGCCGATCGTCGGCATCTTCTCCGTCGCCGGTGACACCAAGTGGGTGACCACGACGTCGTACGAGGGCGACCGGATCAACGTCGACCCTCCCGCGGGCGCCATCCCCACCACGCTGGTCCATGACGCTCGCGGCAAGAACACCGAGTTGCACCAGTATCACGGGGAGGAACCGACCGGCCCGGCCGACGTGACCCGGTACACCTACACTCCCGCCGGTTCTCTGAGCACCGTCACCGATCCGTTGGGCACCGTCTGGCGCAACCATTACAACCAGCGAAATCTCAAGGTGCTCGTGGAGGACCCTGACGCCGGTGACAGCACCTACACCTACGACAAGCTCGACCGGCTGACCTCGACCACCGACAGCCGCAACATCAAGCTCTCACACCGGTACGATGCGATCGGCCGCCGGACCCAGACCTGGCAGGGCGACCTCGACACCGGCACCAAGCTGGCGGCGTGGTTCTACGACAACGCCGGCAACAAGGGGCAGCTCCACTACAGCCAGCGCATCGTCGAGGGTCAGAACTACTACACCATCAACCTGACCCGGGATGCGCTTTACCGGCCGATGACGGTCAGGTACAGCTTCCCTGCCGCGGGCTCCGGCGGAGTGGGCTCGCTGCTGGGCAAGTCCTACGACTTCACCACCGCCTATAACACTGACGGCACGGTTCGGTCGATCGGCATGCCGGCGGCCGGCGGGCTCGCCGCCGAGGCGGTCGCCCAGACGTACGACAGCCTGCTGCGCCCGACCACGCTCACCGGGCTCAGCAGCTACGTCACCTCCACGCTGTACGGCAACCTCGGCGAGCTGCTCCAGGTGGAGCTGTTCACCGGGGGTACCGACAGGAAGGCCTGGCTGAACTACGAGGTCGAGCGCGGCACCGGTCGGCTCAGCAAGGTGAAGGTAAACCGTCAGGGCGTTGCTGTCGTTGACATGGCTGCGGAATACCAGCATGATCCCGCAGGCAACGTCCTGTCCATCAGCGATACGCCACCCGGCGGCGGTCGTGACGTTCAGTGCTTCGAATACGATCACCTGCAGCGCCTGATCGAGGCCTGGTCCACGGCCAGCAGCACCAATGCCTGCGCCGACGGCGTCGCGCAAACCGGAGTGGGCGGCCCGGCACCGTACCACCACTCGTGGACCTTCGACGCCGTCGGTAACCGCGACGTGGAGACCATCCACTCGCCCACCGGCGGTACGGACACGGTGCGCGACTACACGTTCCCGGCTCCGGGACAGGGGCAGAACCAGCCGCACACGCTGACTGGCGTCGAAGAGGTGGGGCCGGGCGGGAGCAAGTCGTACCGCTACAGCTACGACGCGGCCGGCAACACCACATGCCGTCCCGCTGGCGGTGCCACCAACAACTGCACCCAAGGCGGCCTCGCTGCGCAGCAGACATTGAGCTGGGATGCCGAGGGCCATTTGGCCACCAGCACACCCACCGGCGGGCTGTCGACAACCTACGTCTACGACGCCGACGGCAACCGGATCGCCCGCAAGGACCCCGGCGGCAACACCACGCTCTACCTGCCAGGGATGGAGCTCGCCCAGGTCGGCACCGTCGTGAGCGGCACCCGCCATTATGGCTTCGCCGGACGCACCGTCGCGGTCCGAACTACCTCTGGGGTCTTCTTCCAGGTAGCGGACCATCACGGCACCGCATCTTGTGCCATCAACGCGGCGACCGGGGCCATTGCGTGGCGGCGAACCACGCCGTACGGTGCGGACCGGCAGTCGCCGGCGTTCTGGCCGGACACCAAGGGCTTCGTCGGCGGGACAAGGGACCTCACCGGACTGACCCACCTCGGTGCTCGGGAGTACGACCCGGCACTGGGCCGGTTCGCCTCCGTCGACCCCCTGGTCGACTTCGACACCCCTGGTGAGCTGGGCGGCTATGCGTACGCTCGGAACAACCCGGTCACCCACAGCGATCCGTCCGGCCGAGCGACGGTTGCCGGCGGCGTGCCCTGGGTGCCCAATCCAGGCACGCTCCACTGGTCGCAGACGGGCTTCACTCGTTTCTCCGATACGACGACCGGCAATGTCCGCACGGTCGTCGACCAGAACGGTGTGCCGCATGTGCTGGGTGGCAAGGTGGCCAATCCGGCGGAGCAGGCGGCGCTGGACCAGATGAACCAGAAGCTGGCCGCCGACGGGCACGGGTACGATCCCACAACCGGGACCGGCACGAGGTATGAGCTTCAGGACGCGACCGCCACGGACAAGCTCATGGCAAAGGGCTCCGTGGTAGGTCCTGACGGCAAGACGGTGGCCCGGGGAACAACGACCGACTACGTCAAGATCACCTACGTCAACGGCAAGGTCGTCAACGTCGATGCCTGGGATGCCACGTCGTCGAACTCCAACAATCCGGCACGCAACGCCCTGGATGACGCCGAGGCCACCATCCGGAAGAAACTTGACCTCTCCTCGAACAAGGGTGCCAAGAAGCAGGCTCAGTACGTGGTGTACGTCGCCAAGTCCGATGCCGAGGCGATAGAGATGCAGAAACGGTTCGCCAATGACCCGAGGGTGCGCATCATCAACCCGGCGACCGGCTTCGACACCGGTGACATCTTCAGCGCCTCGCACCTCAAGGCGCTCGCCACGGCCCGCGCCAAGGGCCTGATACCGCGGGGTCCGGCGGCAGCGGGCACCCGCCCGACGGGAGGAGGCACCGTGGGCAAGCCGACCCCTAAGGTCGTCAGGGGTGCCGGAATGCTGGACCTCCTGGCCGGCTTCTACTTCATGGGTCGATATGGTGAGAATGGCCCATGTGTGATGTATGGGATTAACTGCAACTACTACGTTCCGGACGCGTGATCATCTGACGTGCGATCCCTCGGCAGGGTCTACCCTGCCGAGGGATCGCATGATCGCGGCGGCGGTGCCCTCGGCCTGCGCTGGTATGGTGCCGACCTGCTGCAGGGCGGCGTAGTGAGAGGTGGAGCAGCGATGTCGAAGGCCACGGTGACCGCGTGCCTGAACCTGCTGGAGAGCCGCGAAGTCACGGCGGCGATAGCTGACGCACTCGCTCCGTTCGACCTCGCCGAGGATCCCGAAAGCGGCCGATGGGACAGCTGGACGATGAGCGACAGCCTCTTCCTCGTCGCTGCCGGTAACGAGAACGACCGGCGACTCGTCCGCATCGACACCGACGACCCGTCGCGCTGCGAAGGCGGCCCCAAAGTCCTGCTGGACCTCGACACCGGGCGGGCAGCCGCAGCCGATGCCGCCGCGCGGGAGTGGGACGCCTGGGCCGAGCTGGCCGCCGCACATCCCCCCGCACTGCCGTTGTCGCACTTCCTCATCCCGTTCTGGGCCGACCCGGGACCGCAGACCATCGCGCGAGCCCGGCACGCGCACGCTGACCAACCCGTCATGCGGGCGTTCAGGGCACGGCTCAACCTGCCCGACGGCACGATCTGGCAGGAGGAGAACGACCCGATCATGCGGTACGCGACCCCCCGCGAGGACTTCGTGCGCATCCGTGCTGCCCGCGTGATCCCTACCGGGGCGCTGCTGACCGCCGAGGGTGAGTGGTTCGACGACGAATCGTTCGGTGACCTGGACGATTGGCGCCGCGTGGACCGGTACTACACCTTCGCCGACGACTACCTCCGCGGTCTCGGCGACGACGTCTGGCTGATCCGAGTCCTGATCCACTACTGATGGGCACGGCGAACGGTGGGGGGTCCGCCTTCGAGCGTCGAGCTTCGAGCAGGGCCGCCACTGCTCGGTCCGATCGGCCGGTCAGGTGAGCGTTCCCCTGGAGCGTGGACCCTGACGCAAGGGATCGCGAAGATCCCTTGCGGTGGAGTGACATCGCCGGTGCCGCCAACGTGGGGTACGGATAGAGGAAGAGCGAGTGGCCGGCGTCCCAGGGACCACGGTCCAGGTGATCCCGCTGGAGGCGGCGCATGCGGCGGGGATGGTCGGGGTCGACATGAACGACGACCACCTGGCCGCGTGGCTCC
>NZ_JBEZDT010000029.1:0-17195 GCF_040648455.1 Catellatospora sp. NPDC049133 | reverse complement strand
TTTTCTCCCACCCGGCGGCCGCCCCTTCGTGTGGTTCTTTTTGTTTTTGCGCGGTCGGCGCGCCCCCCCCCCCCCCCCCGCCACTCGCCGATGGTGTTACAGGTCGGACTGGGCGGTGGTGCTGGCCAGTCGGATCACGGTCGCCGCGTCGAGGACGCCGCTGTAGACGCGGACCTCGTCGAGGACGCCGGAGAAGTACCCGCCGTACGTCGGCGTGGTCGTGGTGCCGTCCAGGAGGGCACGGCCGACCTGGACGCCGTTGTCGGGTCCGTTCCACACGGGGTTGTGGCTGCCCTGGGCGCTGGCGGCGAGCTGGCCGTCGACGTAGAGCCGCACCTCCTTGGTGAAGGCGTGGTAGGTGACGACCAGGTGCTGTCCCAGCGTGTTGCTGGGGTCGGGCAGGTGGGTGTCGTCGACGACGACCGTGGTCGAGGTGGCGGTGTCGTCACCGGCTGCGACGGTCAGCTGCCAGCGCAGCTGCCCGCCGCCGATGTCGGCGCACTTGACCTGGAACCGGCTGGTCTTGGCACCGGGCTGGGACAGCACGACCTGGTCGGAGCTGCACGCGGCGGCCAGCCGGGCGCGGGCCGCGACCGAGAAGCTGCCGGTCTGCCCGATGAGTGCCTGCCCGCTGGCGGCGTAGTCGTCGCCGCCGTCGAGGACCATGTGCCCCGCGCCGACCAGCGCCGACTCGGCGAACGGGTCGTCGGGGTCGGGGGTCATCACCCATGCGCCGTTGTGCAGCGTCAGGTTCTTGGCCTCGTCCGGCGTCGCGCCGTCGACGACGGTCTCGGCGCTGACGAGCACGCCGGGGTTGTCGTCGGGCACGTCGGCGCTGTCCAGCGCCCAGTACACCTGGCGCTGCAGGCGCGGCTTGGCCAGGGCGTCGATCTCGGCCGGCGTGACGAGCCGGTCGAAGATCGCGACGTCGGAGATGCCGCCGTTCCAGCCCCAGATGTGGCCGGTCTTCGCCAGACGTCGCCCGAGCTGGATGTTGCCGTGCGAGGCCCATTGCGAGCGGACCGGGGCTGTGCCGGAGGCCTTGCCGTTGACGTACATCGTCATGGTGTCCTTGACGTTGTCGACGACGACGGCCAGGTGGGTCCAGCCGGTCTGGGCGGTGACGACTTCGGTGCTGGTGACCTGCCAGTCACGGAAGGCGTTGACGTCCATGTCCGGCACGCCGAACAGCCACTTGCCGTCCGCGGGGGTGTAGCCGAGGTAGAAGCCGGGCACACCGGTGCCGTCCTGCGAGACCGCCGCCATGTGGCCGGTCAGGGAGTTCGCCTTGACCCACGCGGCGACCGTGAACGGACGGGACGTGTCGAGCAGCCCTCGCGACAAGGTCGCCAGGTAACCGGTGGCGTCGCTGCCGGGAAGCAGCGCCGACCGGTGCGCCACGCCGCCGGGGCCGGGCTGGCCGAAGGTCACGCCCGACCCGGCCGTGGCCGGGTTGTCACCACGCTCGTCCACTGCTTCGGTCGAACCTGACGTGTCGGAGAGGTTCCACTGCCCGATCGACGGTCCGCCGGCCGCGACGTTGAAGGTGCAGGTGGAGGTGTCGCTCTCCTTGCCGGCCGCGTCGACCGCGATCACGGTGACGAAGTGCGGCGCCTCGGTCATCGGCGCCCAGCTCACGCTGACCGGCCCGCCGTTGGCCGTCGGGGTCAGCACGTTGCTCGGCGACGGGTTGGTGTCGAAGCCGTACTTGTACGACACGACGTCGGTGGCGGCGGAGTCGAAGGTGAACGTGCCGTAGCGGCCAGCACCGTCGATCCACTCACCCGACTCCACGCAAGCCGGCGTGGTGTCGGCGCTGTCCGCGGGAAGGAACTCTGCCGAGTCGATGTCCGAGCCGGCGGGCTTGGTCTTGTCGAGGATGAACCCGCAGGTGACACTGCTGGCGCTGTTGGCGGTGCCGTCGGAGGCCTTGACGCTCCAGGACACGACGACGTTCTCCGGCAGGTTCGGCACCCCGGTGGCGGTGTCGGCCAGGTGGTAGTCGAACGTCGACTTGTTGGCCTTCTGCCCCGACGTCCAGGTCTTGGTCTGCAAGGTGCCGCCCGGCGGGGTCCAGGTGACGGTGAACGTGGCGGTCAGCGGCTCGGCCGCGTCGGTCTCCGGGTCGGCCAGGTACGCCGACAGTGTCGGCACGCTGGACACGTACCAGGTGTTGTCCGGGGTGCCGGTCTTGCACGCCCCACCGGGGTTGGCGGTGAGGTTCGTGGGCGTGGCCGGCGGCCGGTTGTAGGTCACCGACAGCACCGCGTTGTCACAGAACCGCTTGATGGAGTACTTGCTGCCCTCGTCGTCGGCGCGGATGCCGAAGGTGGTCGTCGACCAGTTGTTGGCCGCCGCCTCCTGCGCGGCACCGGTGGCGGTGAAGCTGACGTTCTGGTTTGTCGACGTGCACGAACCCTGCGACACCGTCGGGTCCCGGGTGTCCTGCTTCTTGCTCCACGCCGGCTGGTTGCTCCAGTTCGTGGCCGAGGTGATACCCGCACCCATGCGGTACAGCGAGGCGTTGCGCGCCGAGCCGTCGTAGGTGTGCACCATGGTGACCTTGAACGTGGCGCTGGACACCACGATGGTGTCGTCCTGGTACGGGGTCGGGATCGCGTACATCAGCCGCTTGACCTGCGAGCTGTTGCAGGTGTTGCCGGAGTCGGTCCGGTTGCACAGCCCGATGCGCTGGTCGCGGTCGCCGTCGAACCTCCAGTACTCCTCGCTGGGGTAGCCGGAGTCGACCATGGTCCAGGAGCTGTTGCTGGTCGGAGCGGTCATCGGATCGATGTACAGCGGGAATCGGACGGACTTGTCGGCCAGCATCGCCGTGTCCGGGACCAGGCGCAGCGAACCGCCGTCGACCCGCACGCCGATGTCGGCCCGCCGCGCCGACTCCGGCGACGAGCGGGTCGGCTCGACATCGGCCTTGGCGGCCTCGGCCGGGTCGCCGGCGTCCCACATCTTCGGCACCGGGGACGCGAACACCACGCCACCGGAGCCGGTGTCCTTGGCGACCAGCCGGTCACCGGACTCGACGGCGAAGGTCAGGTTGGTGCCCTTCAGCCCGTACGACACGGTCCTGATCTGCGGCAGCGCCGCGGCTGCGGCGGTCTTGACGACCAGCACGTGGGTGTAGCCGGTGGCCGAGGCGTGCACGACCAGATCGACGTCCGGCAAGACGTTCGGGTAGGTCGCCGAGTCGCCCGACAGGACCGGCTGCGGCAGCGCCGCCGGCCAGGTCAGGCTCATCACGCGACCGGCCCGCGAGATCGTCGCCAGCGGCATGTCGCCACCGCCGGAGAACCGCATCGGCGTCTCGGCCGCCTTCGGGCCGACGCCGCCGTCGCTGTGCCGGATCATCGTGGTGTCCACCGGCACCCACTCGCCACGCTGCATGACCCGGAACGGGGCGGCGTGCGACTCGTGGGTGAACGAACCGTCCGGGTTGGCATAGGTCACCTGGCGGCTGGTGCCCTTGGCGCGCACCTCCACCGCCTTGCCTGACTTGCGCGCCGCGCCGACCGCCTGTGCCTCGGTCCACGGCGCTGCGGGTTTGCCCGCCGCCCCAGGACCCATCGCCAGGGTGTCTGACGGGTCGCGGAGGGTTCCGACACCGGCCCACACCGTTGTGGCGACCAGGCCGGCGACTGCACTCAGCGCGCCTACACGCATCCACGCACGCCGTCGCACAGCGATGTCGCTCCTCGTCTCAGTATTCAACGTGCTCTTTCCGTGAAGTTCTCGTCGTTCGAACATCGCCGTCACCCGACCTGCGCGCCGAACGCGGCGGCGGGCGTGTTCCCGGCGCTGGGGGCCCAACTGCGTACCGGTGCCGCCGTGCCCGCGGCAAGGTCGGACCAGCGGATCGCCCACACGCCCTGGTTCACGTACGGGCTGGCCACGAACAGTTCGGTCGGGGATGCGCCCATGCTGAGTCCCAGCAGTTCCCGAGCTGCCGGTGAGCCGGGTAGCTTGCCGGCCGTCCGTTCGATCAAGGTGTCGGACTCCGGGGTGGCCGTGCCGGCGGCGAACACGTGGACGTTGCCCGTGTCGATGCCCGTGCCGCTGGCGTCCTCACCCGTCGCACCCACCGCGAGCAGCAGGGTTTGCGCCGACGGTGCCGCAGTCGCAGCGGTGTTGACCAGCAGCACCTTCTCCCCGAACCGGTCACCCGGCGCGGCGTCGCCCGCGATGCCGGTCGTGGACTGCGATATGCGAATCGGCTCGGTGATCGCGGTGTCGGTCACCCGAAGCTGGACGACCTGTCCCGCGTCCACGACGCCGTCGACATCCTGGCCAGGGGACCCGACGGCGAGCAACGAGTCGGTTGACGGCCAGTACGACACCATCGCCAACGACTTGCCGAACTCGTCACCAGCCTGCGCGAGGCCGTCCTGGTGTACGCACCCGACGGATGTCGGCGCGGCCGGGCCGCTGTTGTGCCGAAAACCGCAGATCATCCCGGCGAACTGGCCGCGCCCGTTGACGTTCTCTCCCGGCGCGGAGAACGCGAAGTGCCGGGAGCTCGCCGCGACCGCGAAACCGGTCCGATCGTCGGGTTCGGCGGTCAGGCCGATCGACGGCTGGCTGAACCGCTCTTTCACCCCACTGCGCAGGTACATGATCGAACCGCTGTGATCGCTGCCGTCGACGACATTGTCACCGGGGGCGCCGACGATCAGATACGGTTCCTCGGTGTCGGTGACACCGGCTGCCAGCGAGTAGCCGAACCGGTCAGTCGGCTCGGGGGAATCCGGGAGTCCGCCGCTTCCCTGGCTATAGGTGTCCGTCTGCGGTCCGGATCCCAGGCCGCCCGGCGCGCCGAAGATCAGGTCGACCTGGCCCGAGTCGGGGACGCCGTTGACGTCCTCGTTCGGCACACCGACCGCAAGGTCGGCGCAACCGTCGCTGTTCGCGTCGAAGACTGCGATCGCGTGCCCGAAGTTGTCGCCCGGGTCGGCGTCCCACGGGATCTCCGCCAGATTCTGGTGGATGTCGCGCACCACACCGGTCGCCCCGTCCACGACGTGCACCACACCGGCGCCCGAAAGCCCGTCGACGGTTGCCTCCGGGTCCGCGATGACGACATCACGCACGCCGTCGCCGTTGAAGTCGCCCGGCGCGTTGGCCTCGCAGCCCGGGACGAACGGAGGCTGTCGTCCGATCTGGATGTGGTCGACGGTGATGGGTTGGCCGATTCCGATAGCGAAGATCCTGAGCTGGAATTCCTTGGTTCCTTGCCAGCCGGTGAATCTCTTCAGGTCGTAGGAGTACGTCCCGGTCTTGGTGACGTCGCTTTGCAGTTCGATATCGACCGGCAGGGTGCCGTCGTTGACTTTCAGCGCCCACAGGCCGGCCGAGCCCGAGACCGCGATCTGCACCGTCGGATACCTGTCGATGTCCAACTCCACCGACCGTGACAACGCGCCGTAACTCAGCGGGGCGTCGGGATTCACGGCCAGCTGCAGTTGGCCGTCCGACACCGTCGGCGTCACCCATGAGGAGGCCTGCCACGCCGGGTCAAGGTCTGAGAACGAGTCCGCGAACCCGATCGCCCTGCTGTCGATACGTATGCCGTCCACGGTCAACGAGGTGTCGAGACCGATGGTGAAGATGCTCAGCCGGAATCGTTGGACGCCCTGCCAGCCCGTCGATTGCTTCAGGTCGTAGGAGTGCACCCCGGTGTCGCCGGTGTCGCTTTGCAGTTCGATATCGACCGGCAGGGTGCCGTCGTTGACCTTCAGCGCCCACAGGCCAGGCGATCCCGAGACGGCGATCTCCACGGTCGGGTACTCGTCGACGTCCAGCTCCACCCACCGTGACAACGCGCCGTAAGTCTGCGGGGCGTCGGCGTTCACGGCCAGGTGCAACTGGCCGTCCGACACCGTCGGCGTCACCCATGAGTCGGCCTGCCACGCCGGGTCAAGTTCCGAGAACGGGTCTTCGAACCCGACCTCGATCGGATATCCCTGGCGTGCAGACATCAGGTTCGGCACCGAAAGCGCCTTGTCCGAGAGGTAAGTGCCGACGCCGAACGGCAGGCGCGGCCCGGCTGCCTGCTGGGCGGGGCCGCTCTGGCCGAGCCTCGCCGCCGTGGGCGGTGGTCCGGCATAAGCCGCCGGCCTGCACACACCTGTCGTCGCGACTACAGCGATGATCACGGCGAGTCGGAGAAGTGGCCGCCTCATCCGAGCACCTTCACCGCGACGCCGTGCCGCGCCCGGAACGGTTGGAACGGCGCGTCAGCGCCATTCAATGGGTAGGAGGCAGTGTTCTGTTTTGTCGTGAACGGCTTCCCGGCACGCGGGTGTAACTGGATCATGGCCGGCATCGTAGTGACTGAAGGGTGCCCATGCGGCCCCGCTCATCGCGGCCTTGGCCCGGAGCCTGGCGACCGTTCGGGTATCCATACCAACAGATGATGCCTAACTGGGGTGTGTGCATTGAACCGGGGCGATTCAGTACTTCGAGACGGTGTTGACAGTGGCGGTATGGCAGGTTGGGCAGGGGGCTGATGTGCGCTGTGTCGCCTCGCTGCCGTACCCGATCCTCTGCCTGGTGGCTCGGCTGGCTCGGGTTGCTCACGCGGACCATGGCCGCGAAGGACGCCGAGATCCTCGTTCTGCGTCACGAGGTCGCGTTCCTGCCTGGCCCTCGTCAGCCTCCGACACCGTCAACCGGGCGACGACAGGCCGGATCCGCTCCCGCAGCATCGCACCGACCAGGAACTTGAACCGCTCGACCGAGTCGGCACTGCGTCCGAGGCCGTCCCACCCGAACCGCTCCATCAGACCATTGCGGCTGCCAAAGCCCATCCAGCGGTGTTCTCCTGCGATGACGAGGGAGGAACCGTCGACAAGACGGACCCTGGGAGGGTGCCCGCGCGTGTATTGAATGCGACTCTGGGGATGCGGGTCTGGTCAGCGCAGGCAACATTGTTCGTGTCCGCGTTCGGCCTGAGCGAAGGCAGCGGCCAGGCGCATCGTCATCGAATGCCCGGAGGAATGAGCTAGTGAAGATCGCGTTGGCGGATGCGGTGGCGGCGGTGCGTGATGAGCTGCTGGAGGCTGCCACGCGGGCAGCGGGTTCTGACGTGGCTTTCATGGTGCGAGAGGTTCAGCTGGAGTTTTCCGTCGAACTGCGGCAGGACGCCACCTCGAAGGCGGGCTTCACGGCATGGGTGGTCTCCGCCGATGCCGGGGCATCAGTCGGCCGATCGAGCGCACACCGGGTGTCCGTCACGCTGAATCCGCGGCGGCACGACGGACATGACGAGTGGCTGATCACAGGGGATGACCAACGGCCGGAAGGCCCGGGCGACGTGTCCGGGCACCTGGGCCGCTGACGCAGCACCCGGCAACCGATCGCGGCGAACAGGGACGGTGCGAGTGGATCAACGTCGGGTGTTGGCGGTTCGTGCAGAGGGTCGCGGACCCGGGTCGGGATACGTTCTGGCTGGGGCGTTGCTGCTGACCTGCGCGCATGCCGTCGGGCCGGTCGGCAGCCGTGTGCGGGTGTTCCGACCGGCCGACCAGCCGCAGTTCGACGCGGTGGTGGTGTGGCGTGGGACGTCCGGTGGACGCGATGACGGTGCGCTGGTCGCAGTCGATGATCCGCGGTGGACGTCCACGCCCGACGTGGCTGTGCGGTGGGGGCGAACCGCGACCTTCCTACCCCGCTTGAGTTGCGCTACTTGGGGGGTTCCCGACGCGGTGCAGGTGCCGGGGGTGGGAGGGCGCGAGCCGGTGGAGGCGGCGCAGCTGTCCGGGACGCTGAGCCCTGGCGACGGGATCGCCCGCGACCGGTACATGGTCGATCTACATGGTGCCGTCCCCGACGAGTGGGATGGGCGACGGTCCGCGTGGGGTGGTCTGTCGGGAGCGGCCCTGTTCTGCGGGGAACTCCTGGTCGGCGTGGTTGCCGGTGCGGTGAAGGGATGGGGCAACCGGCGATTGACCGCCACACCTGCCTACGCCCTGCACGCGGCCCCAGGGTTTACGGCAGTGCTCAACGAGCATGCGGCCGGCGCGGTGTTGGAGCCGGTGGAGTTCCAAGACATCGTGGAGCCGAGCGCGGCGGAGCATCCCGGGGCCGGGTTGCCGTCGCCGGCTGGGCTGCTGCTCGCACGACGCGCGGTGGTGCCCTTCTACGGCCGTACCGACCTCCTCGCCCGCCTGCAGAGATGGACTGACGGTGCGGGCGTGGCAGCGTGGCTGATACACGGCCCGGGTGGCCAGGGCAAGACACGCCTGGGCCGTCAGCTGTCTGACCACCTGTCCAACGCCGGCTGGGTGGTGGCCTGGCTGCTTCCCGGTGCTGCGGCCGAGGACGTAGCGGTGTTGGGGCGTGCCGCGCGGGCGACACTGATCGTGATCGACTACGCCGAATCGCGGACAGGGCAACTGATCGCATTGTTGACCGGACTGGCTACCCGGCGGGAAGGCCCGCCGGTGCGGGTATTGCTGCTGGCACGGACCGACGGGTGGTGGCGGGACCTTGCTGCTGACGTGCCGGCGGCCCGGGATCTGATCGGCGCCGCGCTGGTGAGCGCCCTGCCGGAGCTCGACGCGGACGGGGTGGCGCGGCTGGCCGCCTACCGAAAAGCAGTCGACGCGTTCGCCCGCGCACTGCCGGACGTCGCGGGGCAACAGGGCCCGGACTGGGTCAGCCTCGCCCAGCGGCTGCCCGACGCGCGTCTACCTGACGGCACTGGGGCGTTGAGCGTCCATATGACGGCGCTGGCCGACCTACTCGACGCAGCCCGCTCCACGCCAGCGGTGAACTCGCATCATCCTCCGGCGGTCGGAGCGCATGCGGTGGAGGACCGGCTGCTCGAACACGAGTACGGCTACTGGTACACCACCGCCGCCGCACGAGACCTGAGCCCCGCGCTGAGCCGGCCCACGCTGCGTGAGGCCATGGCCGTCGCCCACCTGCGCACAGTCGTCGACCGCACGCAAGCCGACTCGTTGCTCGCTCTCGCTCCGGGGCTGGCCGACCAACCCTACGATCGGCGCCGCGCGGTGCGGCTGTGGATCGAGGAGCTCTACCCTCCGCTCGCGCCCGGTGCACCATGGGCGGGTTTGCAGCCCGACCGGCTGGCTGAACGTTTTCTCGGCCGCCAGCTGTCCGGGCAACCCGAGCTGGCCGACGCTCTCGTGTCCGATGCCACAGCAAACCAAGCCGCACAGCTACTGATCGTGTACGCGCGCGCCGCGGCGCACCCGGTCTTCGACAACGTACTCGATGCGCAGTTGACCGCGCTCATACTCCGGTGTCCCGCCACGCTCGCCCCCGCGGCGATCGAGGCCACCACCCGGGTCGAACACTTCGCCCCGCTGCTCCGTGCGCTGGAGCAGATCCATGATGACCCTGCCATGAACCTTGACGAACTGGCTCGCCTCGCCCGTAGCATCCCTCGCCCCAGTCACGTACTGACCGAGTGGGCCGTGCGACTAAGCATTCGACTAGCCGACGAGCATCGTCGCGTGGCCGCGGTCGACCCGGGAAGGTACCTCCCTGACCTCGCGACCAGCCTGCACAACGCTTCGCTGCGCCTCGGCGATATCGGACGGTCGCAGGAGGCTCTTGCTGCGATCAGCGAAGCAGTCCACATCAGACGCCAGCTCGCCGAGGGCGATCCGGCCACCCATTTGCCACTGCTCGCCCGCAGCCTCAACAGCCTGTCGGTCGATCTCTCGGACCTTGACCGGCGGAAGGAGGGCCTGGCCTCAATCACCGAGGCCGTCGAGATCCAGCGCCGGCTGGCCGAGGACGATCCTGAAGCCCACCTGCCCAGCCTGGCCTTGAGCCTGGGCAACCTCGCCATCGATCTGGCCCACTTCGGGCGACGGGCAGAGAGCCTGGCGGTGATCAACGAAGCCGTCGATATTCGGCGCGGGCTGGCCGTCCAGCACCCCGAACTGTATCTTTCCGGTCTGGCCTTGAGCCTGACCAACCTGGCCCTCAGGCTCGGTGATCTCGGCCGACGGGAGGAGAGCCTGGCCGCGATGGCCGAGGCCGTCGACATTCAACGCGGCCTGGCCGCGCAGCACCCAGACGCCTATCTGGCGGGCCTGGCCACCAGCCTGAACAACCTTTCGATCCGGTTAGGGGACCTCGGCCGGCAGGACGAGGGCCTGGCCGCGGTCGCCGAGGCCGTCCAGATCCAGCGCCGCCTGGCCGCCGACCACCCCGGAGCTTATCTGCCCAAGCTTGTCAACAGTCTGAACAACCTTGCGATCCGGCTGGGGGAACTCGGGCGCGGCGAGCAGTGCCTGGCCGCGATCGCCGAGGCTGTCGAGATCGAACGTAGTCTAGCCGCCCGGCAACCTGACGTGCTGCTTCCCGGGCTCGCACTGGGCCTGACCAACCTCGCGAACGCGCTGGGGCTCGTCGATCGGCGCAGCGAAGCCCTAGCGGCGATCACCGAGGCTGTCGAGATTCAACGCCGGTCGACGTCGACCCCACCGGACGTCATCCGGTCCCAGCTCGCGCAAAGCTTGACCAAGCTCGCGATCCACCTGGCGCACCTCGGAAGGCGGGAGGACGGGTTGGCCGCGATCACCGAGGCCCTCGAAATCCAACACGAACTGGCCGCGCAGCACCCAGGCGAGTTTCTGACGGACGTCGTGACCGCGCAGCGCGAACTGTCGGCCGAGCTGGAGAAACTCGGGTGGCGAGTGGAAGCCCTGAACGCGACCCGCGAGGTCGTCGACGCCTACCGGCAGCTGGCTGCCGCACATCCCGACGAGTTCCTGCCCGATCTCGCGATCAGCTTGAGCCAATTCGCGGCCCAGCACAGACAGCTGGGACGGCAAGATGAAGGCCTGGTCGCCCTCTGCGAAGCGATCGACATCCAACGCCGTTTGGCTCGAGACCAGCCGACGACCCACCAAGCCGGACTGGATCACCTGCTCGCGCTACTGGCCGAAACGACGGACGGCACGACGAGTGAGGACGACTCCGGCCGCGGGCCTGGCCGACCACCCGGAAGCTGAAACCACGGGTGGCACTCGACCTCTGACCCATACCGCAGCGGCAGGGCGGGGGTCCGGCGGTATGGGGTGTGTTCGGTGACCGTCATGGGAAGCACTGCGCGCGACGGCTTTCATGGGCTTCGGCGCTGGTCTGGTCGATCGGTACGCCTGGGCGCTGTCGCATCCCAGCCCACACGTGCGGGAGCAGGCTGCGCTGGGTCTGCAGTACTGCAAGGAGGCCGGGCTGCCTGCGCTGCTGCCGCTGCTGGCCGAACCGGAGGAGGTCGTGCGTCAGCGTGCGGTGTGGGCGATGGCGGAGCTGGGCGAGGGGACCCTGCCGGAGCCGCGGCGCATCCGTGCGGCCGGTCCCGGTCGGCTGCGTGCGGGTGCTGCCGGCATAACCGTTGCGTGGTAGCCCGGATGCGGTCGCAGGCTCGACGAACGGCGAAGAATCCCGCGCCGGTAGAGGGGTTCCGGCCAGTACACGGTTGCCGTCGGCGTTCTGCGCGCCCTGGTCGGCCGATACGTCACTGTCGGCCGGGTGTGGCTCGATGCCAGGCTGATGCGCAGCATGCGCGTATCGCGGGGCTCGAACGTCACAGCTGGAGGGCATGTGAGATACGGTCGTTGGTGGGCTCGAGCAGTCGTCGTGGCCCTGCTCGGTGGCTGCGGTGCCGCCCTGGTAAGTCAGCCCGCCCTCGCCGCCACCACGATCACGAAGATCGTCACCGGCGGCCTGGCCGGAGACAACGAGTTCTCCGTGTCGGCACAGGTGAGCGATGACGGCAACGTCGTCGTCTTCCGCTCCAACGACCCGACTCTGGTCGCCCCGGTCAACGCCAACGGCTACCGCCCGTCGCAGCTGTTCCTGTGGCGGCGTGGCAGCACCACGGTCGAGCAGCTCACCGTAAGCGCCGCCGGGGTCAAGGCGGATCGCATGGTGACCGAGTACAGCCTCTCCGGCGACGGGCGGTACGTGGTGTTCGCCGGCTACGCCACCAACCTCGGCCCGGGCTGCGTGGGCAACGCGCCGTGCGTGTTCCGCAAGGACCTGCTGACCGGTGCGGTTATCACTGCTTCCCCAGGACTTTTCAACGGGACACCCGGGTCCCCCGGCGTCTTCGCCAACATGCCGTCCATCTCGGGCAACGGTCGCTTCGCCCTCTACCGCAGCAGTGCGCTGGCCGACGTCGTACTGTCCGACCTGACCACGGGCACGACCAAGCCACTGCCGCGCACGTCGCTGACCGGTGACGTGCCGATGAGCACCTTGATGGTCGCCGGAGCCGAGTCCTACCATCCCACCCGCCAGACTGTGACCGACGACGGCAGACATGTCCTGGCCAGCGGCTGGGACACCAGTACCAACATCCGCTTCGACCTGTACCTGATAGACACCGCCACCCGCGTCAGCAAGCGCATCACCCGTGCGCTCGACGGTGGCCCGGCCAATGGCAGCTCCACCGGCGTACAGATCACACCGGACGGCTCGAAGGTCCTGTTCACCAGCAGCGCGACCAATCTGACCGCCGACGGTGTCCGCGGTGTCTTCGTCCACGACGTGGCGACCGCGACGACGACCCTGGTGAGCGTCGGCGCTGACGGGCTTCAACAGGCTAACTCGACGGGACAGTCGATCAGCGACGACGGGCGCCACGTGTTCTTCAGCGATCCGATGACCGTGCGGGACCTCGTCACGGGCGTGTCGCGACGTATCACCGACCACGGATCCATGGGGCCGTTCATCGGTCTGCAGGGCAACTTCCACGTGTCCGGTGACGGGTCGACGATCGTCGGCGCCGGCACGACCGGGTCCCAGATCGACAACAACTACGCCAACAGCGGCGTCTGGGTGTTCGACGGATACACCGCACCCGCCGTGGATCACACCCCACCCGTGCTGACCGGCACCCCGGACCGTGCCCCGGACAAGGCGGGCTGGTACCGCGCACCCGTGACGATCACGTGGTCGAGCAGCGACCCGAGCCCGTCCGCGGGCGCGCCGAACATCCCCGCACCCACGGCAGTGTCCACCCAGGGTGCCGACCAGGTCGTCACCGCGACCTCGTGCGACCCGGCCGGCAACTGCGACACGGCGCACGTCACCGTGAGCATCGACACCGGCCTGCCAGCCGTGACGATCGCGGGAGTCACCGCAGGCGCGACCTACGAACGCGGCGCCGTACCCGTGCCGACGTGCTCGGCCGCCGACGACCTGTCCGGGCTCGCCGCTGCCTGCACCGTGACGGTGTCGGGCGGGAACCCCGACGGGTCCGGGACCTTCACGGTGACCGCGTACGCCGACGACATCGCGGGCAACCGCGGCGAAGCCTCCGCCGCATACACCGTCGAGGCCCTTGACGTGCCCGCTACTCCGCTGCTGGCATCGCTGGTCATGGGCGACCACAGCGCCACGGTCACCTGGCTCAAGCCGGATGACGGCGGCAGCCTGATCCTCGGCTATACCGCCACCGCCGCACCGGGAGGCCGCACCTGCGCGACCGACAGCGCCGACGAACTGACCTGCACCATCACCGGTCTGCCCAACGGCGTGAACTACACGTTCACCGTGACCGCCAGCAACGCGGTCGGCAACAGCCCCACCCCGCCGTCCGGCGGCGGCACCGGCCCGGGCACGCCGACCGGATCAGGCACCCCGGGCACACCACCCGGGCCGGTGCCGGGCGTACAACCCACCCCCGACTCCGAAGACGGCACCCGCGTCACGCTGCGCTGGCTCGCCGCCGCCTCGGAACTGCCCATCATCGGATACCGGGCCACGGCGGAGCCAGGCGGCCACTTCTGCACCACCGACGGCGCCCTGTCCTGCACGATCACCGGCCTGACCGACGGCGTCGACCACACCTTCACCGTCGTGGCGATCAACGGGATCGGCTCGTCCGACCCGTCGCAGCCCGTCGGGCTTCCGCCCGCGGTGACGGCCCTGACCCCCGAGCACGGGCCGAGCCTCGGCGGCATCACCATCACCATCTCCGGCGTGCACCTCAGCGGTGCGACCGCAGTGATGTTCGGAGACACCCCCGCGACGAGCTTCACCGTGCAAGGCGACGACATCCTGACCGCCGTCGCACCGCCCCACGAGCCCGGAGCCGTCGACGTGCGGGTGAGCACCGCTGCGGGCACGAGCCCCATCGCGGCCACCGGCCGGTTCACCTACGAACCGGTCGCCGATGTGGCAGTGACCGCGTCAGCGTCTACGCACTCGCCCGCGCTCGGCGACGTGTTCACCGAGACGGTCATCGTCCGCAACGCCGGACCCGACAGGACCACCCAGACCACGGCCACCGTCACGATCCACGGCGCCGCGGCGACCGTACTCGCGGCCACCACGACCGCCGGCACCTGTCAGGTCGTCGCCGCAGCAGTGACGTGCGAGCTGGGCGTGCTGCCCAGCGGCGGGTCGGTGGTGATGGCCGTGACAGTAGAACCCGGTGCCGAAAGTGAGATGACGGTGACGGCAACCGCGAACGGGCTCGAGGCGGACCCTGCCGTCAGTGACAACACTGCCGCCCACACCGTCGCGGTAACCAACGCCCACGGCTGCACGGTCATCGGCACCGCCGGCGACGACACCATTGCCGGGACAAACGCCCGCGACGTCATCTGCAGCCTCGGCGGAGACGACCGCATCTTCGCGGGCAACGGCGACGACGTCGTATACGGCGGCACAGGAGCCGACGTGCTCGACGGCGGAAACGGCGACGACATCTTGTACGCGGGCCCCACTGGCAGCATGCTGATCGGGGGAAACGGTAACGACACGCTCATCGGCGGCATCGGTGACGACATCATCCGCGGCGACAACGGCAACGATCTCATCGACGCCGGATCCGGCTCGGACGCGATCTACGGTGGCAATGGTAATGACGCCGTCGCGGCCGGCGACGGCGACGACACCGTCGACGGCGGCAGCGGCAACGACACCTGCGCCGACACCGAACACCGCACCAGCTGCACAGGCTAGCCGGCCCGGCAGCACAGCGCGTTGCGGCCGCGCAGTGCTGCCGGACTGGGCAGATCAGCTGCGGGCGGGTGCTGCCGAGGTTCGGACTGCGGAGCGCCGAACCGGCTCCGCAGTAAAGGCGCGGATGATAGCCACCGGGGCCGCAGGGGAGTGAGAAGCAAGATTGGGAGCAGAACTCCCCGAACTGGTGCTGCATGGCGTTGAGTGAGCACCATACGGCGTTGATCATGATTTGGTCGGGTTTGTGGCTGATACACACGGCAAGTGAGCTTCGGTGCACTGTGTTCTGGCGGCACCCCCTATTGCTGCGACGGCAAGTCAGGTTCCTAGGATGATTTTATGCAAAGCGTGCTGAATCACCCAGCGAAATGCCATGAAACGGACACGGGGGCCGTGTGCGCAGCCGCTGTCGGAGTGCGCTACGCTGTACGGGCTGCCGCGGTGAGAGATCAACACGGCAACGGGCTGTAGCGCAGCTTGGTAGCGCACTTGACTGGGGGTCAAGGGGTCGTCGGTTCGAATCCGGCCAGCCCGACGGTGCGAAGACAAGGGCCTTGACCGGCATTTCTGCTGGTCAAGGCCCTTGGTCTATCAGGTGGTCGGTGCTGTCAGCGAGGGCCGGTCATGATCGCTGGGGGACCAGTTGGGGACCAGGACACCATCGCGACACTTCCCAGATGCGCGCTGAGTGACGCTCCGGCAGCGTCGATTGCCCGCCTGTCGGGGTGTAGGTAGCGCTGTGTCGTGGTGAGCGAGCCGTGCCCGGCAATCTTGCGGAGGACATGAACGGGCACGCCCGCGTCCGCCATCCACGTGAGGCCGGTATGCCGTAGGTCGTGCCGGCGTAAGTGCTCGAACCCCAGCTCCTTCACGACCTCGTCCCAATGCGTTGCATCCCGGAGCACCGCCGTGGTGATCCGGCCACCGCGCGGGCCGGTAAACAGACGCGCTTCGTCCTCCTCGGCGGAGTCCATGCGGGCCGCGACCAGCGGCCGGATCTCCTCGATGATCGGGACTCGGCGTGCCCGCTTGCCTTTGGTCCCCTTGTCGACCAGGCCGCCAGGCGCGGCAGTCGTCTGCCGGCGTACGGTCCAGATCCACGTCTCCCGGTCGATGTCCGCCTTGCGTACACCTGATACCTCGCCGATCCGGGCCGCGGTGCCGGCGGCGAACTTGATGACTTCGCCCCAGCCTGCGAAGCGTCCGAGAGACCGTTTCACGAGTGCGTCGGCGAGAGTCGCGACTGCCTGCCAGTTCGGCAGCGCGAGCGATCGCGGGTCATCCAGCTCGTCCTCTGCCAGCCGATACTCGCGCTGCCAGCCGACGACACGTGCCGGGTTGCGCTCGATGATGCCGTCCCGTACGGCCTGCTCCATGACTCTGACCAGGATCGCGAGGCTGTTCTTTACGGTTGACCGGCTGCATTCGTCGGCGATCCATCCGTACACGGCCCGGTCGACCACACCGTTGGTGATGGAGCGGGTGGGGAGGTGCCCGAGAGTGGGCACCACCCGCCTTTTCCATCCCGCCATGTAAGGGTCCAGCGTCTTCAGTTCCAGACCGCGAATGGCGAGGGGCATGACCCGTTCGCCGTAGGTGGCCAGGTCGAGTGTCGCCGTATCGGGGCTGATCCCACCCTTTGCCTTCTGCTGTAGGCCGGCGATCCATGTCTCGGCGCTGGGCAGGTCGTCGAAGGACTCTGACTTGGAGCGGCGCTGGCCCTCGGACCACCAGCGCACGCGCGCACGGTACGCCTTCGGCTTGCCGGGTCGATGCTCGATGTCGGCGGCCAGGTCGAGACCGATCGGCAGGTTTTCGGGCTGGCTCACTTGGCGGCTCCGGGAACGACGCGACGAGCCGTCAGCCAGTGCTGGACATCCTCGGTGCTGTACACGGTGACACGCTCCGACAGGTTGATGAACGGGGGGCCTTGTAGAGGCTGGGCAGTTCGCCAGCGTCGTACGGTGGACGGATCGACTTGGAGGACTGCTGCTAGCTCCTCCGTGCTGATGAACGGCTTGGTGAACGTGACCACGCCACGTTCGGTCTGCTTTGGACGGAGCGCAACGGGGAGAGGTGCAGAAACCGCCTCAGGTCCACGCTGAGCCAAGATCTCTGCCCCATGGATGCATAGAGCAGTGCGGTACAGGACAGTACGGGCGCGAGCGTGGCGTCGAGGCATCAGCGGAGTGGTCACTTGCCCCCCTCGATGACGTAGAGCCGGG